>JANNRO010000312.1:0-12069 GCA_031401505.1 Planctomycetia bacterium | reverse complement strand
CCTCCATGGCCTGCGCGAACGGGTTTTCCCCCTCGTTGCGACTCTCCGACCGCTGCCGTTGGTACGGCGGCGCTGCCAACGCAACGTCGCCGCGCTCGGCGCCGCGCTCGGCGTCGCACTCTGCGGGATGTGCGTCGATGTCCGGCGCGATGCACCCATCCCGACCCGCTGGCACGAGCGCAGCCGTCGAGAGGGCGATGACGAGCATCGCCGCAACTCCGGCGCGACTACGGAGGCGAACGTCCATGGGCGCGAGCGTAGCGCGCGCGGGACGCCGCTTGTCGACGACTTGTCACGAACTCCGGGTCAGCTCACCCGCGTGCGGTGCGCCGGAACAACCCGACGATGGCGACCAGGACGAACGAGCCGACGATCGTCCAGATGATGGGGATCGCCATGTCGCCGATGCGCAGGACGTATAGTTCGGGAAGGCCGGTCTTTCGGGCCACCCAGGTACCGACGAAGGCACCCAGCCAGCCGATGACGACCGAGCCCAGGAACCCCGCATGGATGCCGAGCAGCGACTGGGCCACGCCGGCGCAGAGTGCACCCACGACGAGAAAGATGACGAGTTCAAGGATGGTCATGGCGTGACTCGGGACGCGTGGATGCCCGATCGAAGTCGAGGGGCACCCCCTTCGATGCCGGGGGCGGCCTCGGGGTCACGCCGTAGGACGCGTCGCGTCGTCCGTCAGGAGCCGAGCGCCGAGCGGAGCTCGGCGACGGCACGTTCGAGACGGTCGATCCGCTCCTCGAGTTCGACGAAGCGAGCGGCGTCGCCGAGTTCCGGCGTCGCGCCGGTCGGGGCCGTGCTCCGAACCGTCGGGGTGGGGGAGCGGCCCGACTCGAGCGGCGCCCGTTCCGCCGTCGCCGACTCGGCGGCTTGCGGCTCGCTCGCGAGCAGGTGGCGCCAACGGGGAACGCGTTCGCCCGGGCGTCGGCCCAGAAACTCGACGTAGGGCACGGGGCGCGCGGCGAGGGCTAGAAGCTTCGCTTCGACCGCCTCGGGCGAGCCGAGCGGTCGCATCCGCGACGCGCGCGTGTGGAGTTCGGTCGTCGACTCCGGGCCGCGCAACATCAATTCCGCCAGGATCGCGAGCTCGGCCTCGTCGATTCCCAGCTGCTCGGCTGCATGGTGTTGGTAGCGCGCCGTGCGTCCGCCCGCGCGTTCGAGCTCGGACACCCAGCCGCGGTCCATCAGCGCGCGGGTCGCGCCGTGGATTTCGTGTTCGCGGTACTCGCTCACGGGATCCCGGTTGTTCTTCTGGTTGCACGCCGCCAACAGCGCATTGGGTGTCAGCGGATACTGGTCGGGCGTCGTCAGTTGCTTTTCGATGAGCGAGCCGACGACACGGCGTTCGGTGGGGTCGAGGCGGACGGACATGGGGACTCCTCGAAGGGGCCCGCGGTTGTACCCGGATCCGTCAGCGCGGGGCCGTCACGCGCCCAGATCGAGGAGTCGACGCGCGAGCGCGACCGCCTGCACACGAATCTCGGGAATCGCCGTCGTTTCCCACAGATCGCCGAGGCGTGGCGGGCCGAGCGTGAAGAACCGTCCCTTCGCCAGCGGATCGGTCGTCACGAGCGCGCCGTCGGTTTCGGTCCGGATGCCGAGGCCCAGGCGATCGGGTACGAGCCAGCCGCGCGCGCGGAGCGCGGCCCCGAGCGGCGTGCGGTCTTCCCGGTAGTCGGAGTCGGGACCCGTCGCATTGACGAGATACGCGCCCCGTCTGAATTCGAGGGTCGTCGATCCGCGTGGCGTCCACGAGATCTCGACTCCGTGCGCGTCGGCCTTCGCGCCCCGCAACCGGCCCGCGCGCACGTCGAGGGTGCCCGCGGTGCGTAGGTCCGCGATCTCGTGCGCGACGTCCGGCGGCATCCGGTGACGCAGGACGTCCCACCTCGTCCGCAGGTGCGAGAGGAATCGTCGGCGCTCGCGCTCGTCGAAGGATCGCCAGAGCGCCTGGGTGTGCGCTCGCAACCCGGCGACCGCGTCGCGACCGTCGCCCTCGCCCCGCTCGATGCGGAGGCGGGCGTCCTCGCGCAGAGCCGCGAGCAACCGCCGCACCGATCCGCGGATCGCCGCGACCTCGATGGTGTTGAACTGCCGGACGTGAACTCCGCCCTCGCGGTGCGCGGCGGGAACGAGACCGTGTCGCGAGAGCGAGAAGCTCGACCCGCGGTGTCCGGCGTCACGCAGCGCGAGGACCACGTCTACGGCCGTGAGCCCGCTGCCGATCAGGAGGACCGGCGCGTTCGAATCGATCCCCGCGAGCGCCCCAGCCGCCCACGGATCGCGCACATAGCGTTCGGCGAGCGACGCCGTGACTCCTGCGCCCCACGACGGATCGCGGGGAGCCGGATTGCCGAGTGCCAACACGATGCGATCGGCTGGCACCGCGGGGCCGTTCGCGCGGCGGATCGCGAACGGGGTGCCGGGTTCGATGTCGGTCGCCGTATCCACGACGTGGCGCAGGCCCGCGTCCGATTCGAAAGCGAAGGTGGACTCGAGTGACTCGACGAGGTATTCGGAGTAGACGCCGCGCGCGACGAAAGCCTCGGCGCTCGCGTTTGCCGCACGGGCTCGCAACCAGCGCAGGAAGTCGTCCGGCTCGTCCGGCAGCGCGCTCATCCTCGACGCAGGGACATTCAGGCGGTGGGCTCGGACCCGGGTCCCGTACGCCAATCCAGCCCCGAGCACCGCCCGTGGCTCGACGATCGTCACGTCGGCCGGTCGCCCGTCGGCGAGCAGGGCTCGTGCGGTCAAGAGACCCGACGCGCCGCCGCCCACGATCACGATGCGCGGCGCGCGGCGCCCCGATTGGTCGCTCGACGTCACTTAGGCGACGACCGACGCGAAGCGCGTGGGGCGCACGAGTACGGTGCCGTGCGCCTTCGCGAGCGCGGCGGCCTCGACGAGGAATGCCTTCCAGCGGAGCGTCGCGATCGGGCGCGGGGCTTCCTCGAGCGGGCGGAAAAAGTCGTCGTGGTGGCAGGGAACCAATACCGACGGCCGAAGCCGTTCGGCCAGGCGATCGAGATACCGCGGCGTGCCCTTGCGCGCCGCGAGACACGCGATCAGCACGTCGCAGGGGGGCTGGCGCGCGAGCGCCGCGTCGTCGAGTCCCGCGCTGCCTTGCACGTAGAAACCGCGTCCCTTGACCTCCACCCGGTACGCGAACACCTCGCCCCGCGGCCAGCGAAACGGCGTTCGAGGTACGCCCTCCGAGGGCAGGTCGAGGCGATCGACGAATCGCACCAGGGGCACGAGTCCGTGCTCCGCCCGGATTGCCGTCACGCGGAACGGCCCGACGGTCACGGAGTCCGTGTCCCGCACCTCGCTCAAGCGCGCGGTCGCGATGCCCCGCCGACGGCAGAGTTCGGCCGTCGTTCGACTTCCGTGGATGCGGCACGCAGGGAAGCGCGCCGCGATCGACTCGAGGTCGAGCGCGTGATCGAAGTGCGTGTGCCCGACGAAGACGGCGGCGAGCGGAGGAAGTCGTCGTTCCACGGCCAGGCCGTCCGAACGTGCGCGCCGAAAGAGCGTCGCGAACAGTCCCGGCCGCGAGACGTACGGATCGATCGCGATGCGGATGCCCTCGGCCTCGAACAGAAAGCCCGCGACGCCCGTCCACGTCATCGTCACGCCGACGGGTGCAAGCGGCCACGGATCGGGCGTCGTCGGGAACACGTCCGACGGGTCCGCCGCGCGACCAGGGACCACGACGGCGAAAGCGCACGCGACGCACATGCCGACGTTCTACCGCCTCGTACGAGCGAACGAGCCGTTGCGCGTCAATCCGAGCATCCGGCGGCGGGCAGGTTGTGACGCAGGATCGCCTCCATCAGGTAGCCCTCCGCCGTGCGGCGCGGGCCCGGTGCACCCGTCGCGACGCGGTACTGGGCGCGCACGCGGCGATGCCGGAACGAGACGTAGAACTCCTTCGGGTCGCCCACCGTCGGACGCAACGCACCGGGCGGGAGCGCCAAGTACCCCTCGACCTTCGTCCGATCGACGACCGCGAGCCGGTCTTCGAGCATGCGATAGCGCACCTTCTGCAGGCTCTCGAACGGGATGTCGAAGAGGAACTCCTCGAACGCCTGCTGCTCTTCGGGCGTCACCTCGCGGCGCGAGAAGAACTCGACGAACGACGAATCGCAATCGGCGAAGAGCATCTGGAGGATCTCGGCGGTGCCGAGCAGCGTGCCGAACACCCGGACCGCGCGCGTGCGCGCCTTCCACGCCGAACGCAGGATCGGCGCCAGTGCATCCATCGTGAGCGAGAGGCGACCCTCCCACAAATCGACCAATTGGTGCGCCGCGAGCCGCTTCAGGTCCGACTCGGACGCCGTCGACGTGATGAGCGAGCCGAGCAGTTCTTCGGCGAGCCGCGTATAGACGGCTTCTTCGACTCCGGCCGCGATCGCCTCGAGCAGCGAGGGGACTTCGTCGGCCTGGCACGCCTCGACCACGTAGCGCAACGACGTCAGGAAATTGACCTTCGCGATGCCGAAGGCGCGCGAGAGGACCGCCTTCGTCGGCAGGTTCCACTCGAAGGCGTGTTCGCCGCCCTTGACGAGTCCGTCGACCAGCGTCTGCATGCTGCGCTCTTTGCCGCCGAGCACGCGCCGCTCGCGCAGCGACGGGTAGGAGCGGATGGCCTCCGCGATGTGGGCGAGCCCCGTGATGCCCGTCTCGAGCGCCTTCCAGAGGTCGTCGCGGAACGGACCGACCGAAGGGCTCTCGGCGAACGCCTGCATGCGCTCGATGAGCGAGACCTCCTTCGGCGTAAACGTCCTCTCGAGGTCGGACTTCGCCCGCGACGTGCGCCGGGGCTCGACCGGGAGCCGGCTCGCCCCTTCGAGGGGACGGGATCGGACGGCGTCAGGCTCGCTCGGATGCATCGGCAACGAGAGTCTACGCCCGCGCGGCGCTCCCGGAGTACGCTCCCCCGTAGGCGTGGTCACGCTCCGGAGTTCCTGATGGCCCTCGACGTCCGCCCCGAGCCCACACCGAATCCGAACGCACTTCGCTTTTCGCTCTCGGCGCCGGTGCTCGGGGACCGTCCCCGATCGTTCGGAAACATGACGGCGGCCGCGGGCACACCCTGGGCCGAGCGCCTGTTTGCGATCCCCGGCGTCGTGTCCCTCTTCGGATTGAAGGACTTCCTGACCATCACGAAGGCCCCGTCCGCCGACTGGGGCGCGATCGTCCCGACCGCCGTCGAGGTGCTCGCGAAGGGGCTCTGACGGCGATCGAACGGCGGACGGGACCCGAGTCCGACGCCCGGGTCGTCCCCGACCCGATGTTCGCCTGTTCGACGGGGCCGGCCGACTTCCGTTACATCCTCGGGGACGCCCACGCCCACCCCTAGCCGCCGGGGGATCGGACGTGATATGAAAGGCGACTCGGCGGGCAGGTTCGGCGGTAGGCAGGAACTCGGCAGGAGGTACGTCTATGGCGTTGCGGCATGCCTTGGCGATCGCGGTAGCGGTCATCGGATTCGGAGCGGCCGGCTGTTCGAGCGGTGGCTCGAACGACGCGTCCCGGCTCCAATTCCCCGTCGGCGCCGGCAATTGCGAGACGTATTGCCGTGTGTGGGTACCGCCGACGTATCGCGACGTCGCGAAAGTCGTCCAGTGCAAGCCCGGTCGCTGCGAGCGCAAGGTCGTCTGCACGCAGAAGGTCGAATTCGACGAAGTGTGCAAACCCGGCTGCTACGAGCCCAAGCGCTCGCCCTGCCATTGCCAGAAGGAAGAAGTCCTCGTCCAGTGCAGCCCCGGCTCCGACCGCTGGGTGCCGACCACGTGCGGGTGCAGCTGCCAGGACTGCTTCCGTCATGAGCGCATCCCGCCCAGCTACAAGCTGTGCGACAAGACCGTGACCGACAAGGGCGTCGAGTACTGCGCCTTCCGCGAGCCCGAGTACGACGTCGTCCCGCGCGTCAAGCAGGTCAAGGAGTGCGTCGACGTCTACAAGCCGGCCCAGTTCGCCGTCAAATGGGAGAAGGAACTCTTCCAGTGCGGTCGCTGGGAGTGGCAGAAGTGCAACAACCCGGCACCCGTGCCCTGCTGCGATACACCGGGCGGCTACAGCGTGCGCAAGGGCTTCGGCTCGGCTCCGTCGCGGGATTGATCCGTCGGACGCAGGTCCCGTCGCGAATTCGAACGGCCGCGGTGTCCACCGCGGCCGTTTCTCTTTTCAGCGAGACGGGTGAGGTTCCACAGCCGTCACGTCCACGGATCGTTCGACCGCATCCCGCCGGAAGTCGAAGATCTCTCGCAGGCGGCGCTTGACGAACAGGGCGTGCGCGATCGGCGCGAGCGGACCGTACGGCACCGCGTACTCGACGCGATCCCGAAGGACCGTACCGCCGTCCCGATCTTCGAACGTATGAAGATGATGCCACCAGCGGTAGGGGCCTTCGAGCATCTGGTCGACGAACGCGACGCCCGGCTCCCAGCGCGAAATGAGCGAGCGCCACGACATCGGGAGCCCCATCACCCGGATGCGGTAGTCGATCGTCGTGCCCTCGCGCATCTCGATCTCGCCCGGCGTCACGACGCGGAATCGGAGCCACGGGGGCGTGATGAGTTCGAGGTTTCGCGCGTTCGCGAAGAACCGGAACGCATTCTCGCGCGTCGCCCGAACGAACTGCTCGCGTTCGAGAACGTGAACGCGGCGGGGGCGCGTCAGCGACTTCACGCGGCGGCGGAGGCCTTCGGGTCGGGAATCAGGTCGGCGAGCGCACCCTCGACGTTCGGAAAGCGGAACGCGTAGCCGTTGGCGAGCGCGACCTTCGGGAGCACGCGCTGACCCGACGTCAGGATCTGCGCGACCTTGCCGAGCAGGATGCGGATCGCGAAGCCCGGCGTCGGCAGCATCGCGGGGCGATGGAGCGCCTTGCCCAGCGCCGTGCTGAACTCCTTGTTGTTGACGAGCCCGGGCGCCACGGCGTTGACGGCGCCCCGGTACGCCTTGTTCTCGGTCAGTTCGACGAGAAGGCCCGTGACGTCATCGAGGTGAATCCACGGGAACGGCTGTTTGCCCGTCATGCCGATCGGGCCGCCCACGAACATCTTGAAGGGCGGGACCATGGACGCCAGCGCGCCGCCCTTCTGACCCAGGACGATGCCGATGCGTGGGTTCGTGACGCGTACGCCGAGATCCTCGGCCATGCGGGCTTCGGCCTCCCACCCGACGCAGACCTGCGCCAGGAAGTCGTTCCCCGGTGCGGCCGACTCGGCCAGGTCTTCGGCCGGATGGCGCGGTCCGTAGTAGCCGACGGCGCTGGCCGAGACCAGCACGGAGGGACGCTTCGTCATGCGGCGCAACCCGTCGACCAGCGCGCGCGTCGCATCGACCCGACTCGTTCGGATGGCAGCCATCCGTTCCTTGTTCCAACGGCCGTCGAAGATCCCGTGGCCCGCGAGGTGGATCACCGCGTCGGTTCCCTCGAACACCTTCGCGTAGGAGGCGCCGTCCATCGGGTCGTAGTCGAGCCATTGGACGCCGCTCACCATGCCCCGGTAGCCGGTCCATCTCGAGAGGGCCGTGACGCGGTGACCGCGGGCGACGAGCCGTTCGATCAGCTTCGTGCCGACGAACCCGCTGGCGCCGGTGACGGCGACGCGCAGACTCGGGTGAGCGGATTCGGTCATGGGACGAGGCTCCGGTGCGGGGAGGAGAGAGTCACGCGATCGCGGGTTTGGGCAGGATCGAATCGAGGGAACGGGCGAGTTCGTTGAGCGTCAGGAACCGTACGGCACCTCGCGTCGGAGGCCAGTTGGCGCCGCCGCCGATCAGCAGGCGGGCTCGCGTCTCGCTGCAGACGGTCGCCGCGACGCGTGCGGGCTCCTCGAGGTCGGCGAGCGGTCGTGGGCAGCTCGAGGCCGAGAGCCCGAGCGCGATCGGTCGGAACCGTCGTACCGCGGCGACCAGATCCTGCGAAGGCACGTCGCCGCCCAGAAAGTGGACGTTGATCCCGCGCTCGCGCAGCAGGGTTTCGACCAGCGTCAGCCCGAGCGTGTGTCGCTCACCCGCCGGACACGCGAGCACGACGGAGGGCGCCGTCGGCGCGACGGGGAACTGGTGGGCGATACGGGTCAGCGCGACCTCGAGCGAGCGCGACATCGCATGCTCTTCCGCGCAGGTCATCTTGCCGGCGTTCCAGCGCTCCCCGATTTCGGTCAGGACGCCGGCGCAGAGTTGGTCGCCGGCTTCGGCCCAGTCGCGGCAGCGGCTGCGCAACGTGACGAGGCGCGCGAGCACGAGCGATGGCTCGGCCGGATCGGGGACGCCGTCGAGCCACTCGCGGGACTCGGCGACGGGCGAACGGGGTGCCGTTGCCGAGGCGGGCGATTCGCCGGAGAGCGACGCCTTCAGGCGAAGCACTTCGGATCGACGAAATCGCCGATGGCCCCCGAGCGTGCGTTCGCACGCAATGCGGTTCTCTTCCGTCCAGCGTTTGAGCGTCGTGTCGCCGACTCCCAGGATCAGCGCCGCCTCGGCGAGTTTGATGAGGGGGTTCTGGGGCGAGGGCGAGTGCGCATTCACGACGGCGATAATAGCCGGTTCGGGCGATATAGATCCATAAAATCGACCGAGTCGGCCGAGTTCGGTCAGAAATCGACCGAAGTCCGCCCGACCGACGCGGAAGCAACCGAAAAATACGCGAACTTCCTGGCTCTTCGGCCGAATCCGTCGAGGCACCTCGACGCCGCTTCCGGCCCGCGAGTCGCGCCGGTATTCTTCGCCGACCACCGCCACCCGCGCGCGTACCCGGAGCCCCACGAGCACATGGCCCACATCGTCACCGAGCGCTGCGTCAACTGTCGCTACACGTACTGCGCCGTCGAGTGCCCCGTGACGTGCTTCTGGGAGGTCACGACTCCGCACCACATGTTGTTGATCGACCCGTCGACGTGCATCGACTGCGAGGCGTGCGTCCCCGCGTGCCCGGTCAACGCCATCTGGCCCGATCACGAATTGCCCGCCGCGTACGCGTCATGGACGGCCTTCAACGAGCAGCACTACAAGTCGGGCAAGAACGTGACGGAAGGTTCCGACCCGTTGCCGACCGCCAAACTGCTCGACGAGTGGCAGGCCATCGAGAAGGCGAAGGGTCTCTCGATCACGGAGCCGAGCAAGGCCTCGTAGCGCGTTCCCGTGGCGGCCCGCGTCGACTCTCGCGCGGCGTCCGAGGGGGTCGCGCATCTGCGTCGCGTCGATCGGCGGCTCGAGGAACTGATCGAGCGTGTCGGACCCTATGGTCTCGGTGCCGATCGGGGCCCCGATCACTTCGGCGCGCTCGCGCAATCGATCATCTACCAGCAACTCGCCGGCAAGGTTGCGGCCATCATCCACGGTCGGTTTCTCGGGCTATTCCCGAAGCCGCCCGATGCACGCGCCGTCGCCGCCCTCGACGAGCCGACGCTTCGGAGCGTGGGCCTGTCGGGCGCGAAGGCGCGGGCGTTGAAAGACCTCTCCCTCGCCGCGACCGACCGACGCCTGCCGCTCCCGATCGACCACGCGATCGACGACGACGAGGTCGTCGCGCAATTGACCCGGGTCAAGGGCATCGGCCCCTGGACCGCGCACATGTTCCTGATGTTCCACCTCGGGCGTCCTGACGTGTGGCCCGTCGGCGATTTCGCGATCCGGCTCTCGGCGAAGCGACTCTACAACCTGCGCGGCGAGCCGAGCCGTGCGCGCCTCGAGCGTCTCGCCGCGCCCTGGAGGCCGTGGCGGTCGGTCGCGTCGTGGTACCTCTGGCGCGCGCTCGACACGCCCGGACGCGCCTGATCGCACGCTCGGATCAGACAGATCCGATCGGATCAGAGCGCCAGCGGCCAGAAGACGGGAATCAACCAGGTCGCGAGCATCCACCAGAGCACGTTCAACGGCGCGCCCACCCGCACGAAGTCCTTGAAGCGGTACCCGCCGGCCGCGTAGACGAGCATGTTGGTCTGGTAGCCGATCGGCGTCGAGAAGTCGATCGACGCGGCGAAGAGGATCGCCATCACGAACGGCCGCGACGAAAGATGGGCGAGCGCCGCCGTCTCGAGCGCGACGGGGAGCATGATGAGCGCGGCGGCGGCGTTGGAGACCAGCGCCGTCAGGAGATTGGTCGTCAGGTAGATGGCCCCGAGGATCGCGACCGGGCCGAGCGGTGTCGCGAGGTCGACCAGCCGGCCCGCGAGGAACGCCGAGGCTCCCGACGACGAGAGTCCCTCGCCGAGCACGATCATGCCCGCCATCATCACGAGCAGGCGCAGGTCGATCGCGCGATACGCGTCCCGTGTCGCGACGCACCCGGTCGCCACCATGGCGAATGCCGCGAGCACGGCGAGGACCGGCACGTCGAGGCGCGGAATCCCGACGGCCGAGAGCGCGACGAACGCCCCGAGCGTCACGAGGGCCGTTCGCGGTCGGCGGGCGGGACCCGTGTCCGATCCGCTCGGCTCCGCGATCAGGAAGTCGGACATGCGGTGGAGTGCCGAGAGCGCCACGTCGTCGACCTGGACGAGGAGGACGTCGCCGAAGCGGAGCACGAGACGCCCGAGTCGATCCTGAACGTGGGCTTCGTGGCGCTGGACGCCGACGACCAGCGCGCCCGTGCGGGCGTGGAGGCCCAGTTCGGCCACGCTCTGACCGATCGCCGGCGATCCGGGGCGAACGATCAACTCGACGAGGGTGGTCTCACGCGGCGTCAGCGCCGTCGGATGGCGCAGATCGGGCGTCAGGTCGGCGCCCCGCTCGCGCGCGAGGCGAAGCAACTGCGCGGCATCTCCACGGACGAGGAGCGAGTCGCCGGCGGCGAGCACGAGCCCCGGCGTGTTCGGTGCGAATCCCTCTTCTCCCCGGATGACGCGCAGCACGCGAAGCCCGGCGCCCGCGCCGCGAGCGACGTCCTCGACGCCCTGACCGAGGAGCGTCGATTCGGCCGAGAGCGCCACCTCCGTCACGTAGTCGGAGAGCCCGGCCTCGCGCACCGTCGTCGAGACGGTCGGTCGGGAGGGCAACAGCCGACGTCCGACCGTCGCCATGTAGGCGATCGTCAGTGCGACGCCCGCGATGCCGAGCGGCAGGGGCTCGAACATGCCGACGACGTCGAGTCCGCGGCGGCGCAGGTCGCCCGACACGAGCACATTGGTCGAGGTGCCGATCAGCGTGCACATCCCGCCGACGATCGCGGCGTACGACATCGGAATCAGGAGTTTGCTCGGCGCGGTCGAGGTGTGACGGGCGAGCGCGAGCGTGATCGGCATGAACATCACACAGAGCGGGGTGTTGTTCATGAAGGCCGAGAGGGTCGCGACGGTCGCCATCAGGATCACGACGACGCGTCCCGGAGAACCGCCCGAGAGCGAGAGCAGGCGTTTGGCGAGCGGGTCGAGCGCGCCGCTGCGCGTCAGCCCCGCCGCCAGCACGAAACTCGCGCCCACGGTCACGACGGCGCCGTTTCCGAACGCGGCGACGGCCGAACCGGCGTCGACGATCCCGCCGACGACCAGCACGCCGACGAGCGCCAGCGCGACCCCGTCGGCGGGAATCCACTCGCGCACCAGCACGACGAGCGCCAGCAGCGTCAGCCCGAGGACGAAGGCGATGGTGGGGTCCATCGGGCGGTGGCGTCCGACCTACTGCTTCTCGCAGCTGGCCGAGAGGGGATACCCCCGAGGCCGCGCGATCGAGTGGACCTGCTCGACGTAGAGTTCGGCGCGTTCCTGGGAGCACGAGGCGACGACGGCGGCGCCCGACTCGTGGACTTCGAGCATCAGCACGATGGCCGCGTCGTACGGGTGCCCGAACGTCGAGATCAGCAGCCAGACGACGAAGTCCATGGGCGTCACGTCGTCGTTGTGGAGGATCACGCTCCACGGCGGTGCCACCTCGGTGCGCTCGTCCGTGGTCGGTTCGAGCATCGGAGGAGACTGGGTCGCCATCAGCGGGACCCGGGCCGACGAGAGGGACGGTGGACGGGGGGCTTGGGCATCACGCGCGCGAATGTAGGGGGCGTGCGGGCGTGCGTCGAGCCCCTCGGCTCGGTCGGGCGACGGGGCCCG
>JANNRO010000311.1:0-5066 GCA_031401505.1 Planctomycetia bacterium | reverse complement strand
ACTTCGTGGCACCCGACGACGGGTATCCGAAGAAGCCTCTTCAGGCGTGGACGCAGGGACAGGACGAGTTCGCGAGATATTGGTTCCCCTGCTTCGACTACCCCAACGAGAAGGCGACGACCGAGGTCGTCGTGACCGTGCCGTCGAAGTACACGACGCTCTCCAACGGCGCGCTGCTCGGAAAGTCGGCGGGCGCGGCCAAGGGCACGACGACGTGGCATTGGAAGATGGCCATCCCGCACGTCTCGTATCTCGTGACGCTCGTCGTGGGCGAATTCGACCACGTCGAGTTGAAGAGCGACGGCGTCCCGCTCTACGCGCTGGTGCCCAAGGGTTCGGCCCGTCAGGCGGAGCGCTGCTTCGCGCGCACGGGCGACATGGTGAAGGCGTTCTCCGAGAAGTTCGGCGTCGCCTACCCGTACGAGAAGTACGCACAGGTCGTCGTGTCCGACTTCATCTTCGGCGGGATGGAGAACACGACGGCGACGACGCTGACCGAGTACGCGCTCTACGACGAGCGCGCGGCGCTCGATTACGACGCCGACGACCTCGTCGCCCACGAGTTGGGCCACCAGTGGTGGGGAGACCTCCTCACGTGCCGCGACTGGAGCCACGCGTGGCTGAACGAGGGATTCGCGACGTTCTGTGAGGAGGTCTACCGCGAGCACCACCTCGGCAAGGATGAGGCGCGCCAGCACGTGTTCGCGGCCGCGCGGCGATACATGGCGGAGGACGGCGGCGAGTACCGACGGCCCATCGTCAGCAAGGACTACGAGGAGCCGATCGACGTCTTCGACCGCCACCTGTACGAGAAGGGTGGCTGGGTGCTCCACATGCTCCGCGCGGAGCTCGGCGAGGCGCTCTTCTGGAAGTCGATCCAGCACTACTGTCGCTCGAACCAGGGCAAGAACGTGGTCACGGAAGATCTGCGTCGTGCGTTCGAGGAAACGACGGGCAAGAGCCTCGAGTGGTTCTTCGACCAGTGGATCTACGGCGCCGGTCACCCCGAATTCAAGGTGTCGTGGACCTACGACGAGGCGCAGAAGGTCGCGGTGCTGAAGCTGGAACAGACGCAGGCGGCCGAACCGCAGACGGCGTCGGCGTTCCGCGGAACGATGACCGTCGAGATCGTGTCGGGCGACCAGCGCGAGACGCGGCGACTCGCGATCGTCGATCGGGTTCATGCGTTCCACGTGCCGTTCGCGACGAAGCCCGAGCGCGTCCGTTTCGACCCCGAGGGCGAGTGGTTGGCCTCGTGGAACCTCGATCTCGGGCTCGACGCGCATCGCAAGACGTTGGCCACCGACGTCTCCGTCGTGCTGCGCATGCGCTCGGCGGTCGCGCTCGCGAAGGACTCGAGCGCCGAGACGATCGGGGCGCTCGCCCGCGCCGTCCGCGCCGACGCGTTCTGGGCCGTCCGGGCCGAGGCAGCCTCGGCGCTCGGCGACATCCGAACGCCCGCGGCGCGCGAGGCGCTGCTCGCTGCGTTGCCGGTGGTCGATCATCCGAAGGCGCGCCGCGCCATCGTCGGCGCGCTCGGCGGCTTCCGCGGCGACGAGGTCGCGGCCGAAGCGCTGCGAACCGTCATCGAGAAGGGCGACGCCTCGATGTTCGTGGAGGCCGAGGCGGCCGACGGACTCGGGCGCGGTCGCACGGCGGGCGCCCGCGAAGTGCTCGAAAAGGCGTTGAAGTCGAAGGATTCCTGGGCCGAGACGATCCGCTCGGGCGCCGTGCGCGGGCTGGGCCATCTGGCGAGCGAGGCCGCGCTGCCCGCCATCTTCGCGCGGTACGCCTGGGGCAACCACGCCCGCGTGCGGGTCGCGGCGGCGATGGCATTGGCCGAGATCGGCGCTCGGTTGGTGGTCCGCGACGTCGTGCGCGAGAAACTCGAGGAAGGCATCGACGATCGCGACTTCCGCGTCCAGATGGCGTCGATCGGGGCATTGCGCGTGCTTTCCGACGAGCGCTCGCTCCCCGCGCTCCGACGCGGCGCCGATCAGGCGACCGACGGTCGCGTCAAGCGCGCGTGCCGTGCCGCGTCGCGCCGCGTCGAGCAGGGTGCCGCGCGGACGCAGGAGACCGCACGGCTGTCGGACGCCGTCGAGGGGCTGCGGCGCGAGAACGGCGAATTGAAGACGCGACTCGAGAAGCTCGAGACGCTGTTGCCTCGGACGAAGGTCCCGTCCGCCAAGGCGGGCGCGAAGTCGAAGCCTGTGAAGAAACACAAGGGCCGTCGCGGTTGACGCCCATCGCGAAGCCCGCGCCGATCTCCGATGCATCCGGACGCCGTGCCGCGTCGGCGGCGCGGGCGAGCGTCATCGTCGCGTCGTTGCTGGCTGGATTGAAACTCCTCGCCGCGATCTTCTCGGGCTCGATGGCGCTCGCGGCGTCGTTCGTCGATTCACTGACCGACGTCTTCACGTCGTCGGTCAACCTCGTCGCGATCCGCATCGGGAGCCGACCCGCCGACGACGACCACCGCTACGGTCACGGCAAGGCGGAAGGCCTCGCGGGCATGTTCCAGGGGGCCGTCGTCGGGTTCTCCGGCGTTTTCCTGATCGTCGAGAGCACCCGCCGCCTGACGTCCGGGACGAGCGTCACCAACGAATGGATCGGTCTCGCCGTCATGGCGGTGTCCACCGTCGCGAGCGTATGGATCACGTGGTTCCTGCGTCGCCGCGCGAAAGAGACCGGTTCGACGGCGTTGCGTGCCGACAGCGCCCACTACGCGTCCGACGTGCTGATGAACCTCGGTGTCTTCGTGGCGCTCGGCATCGGGCGATTCGTCGATGCGCCCTGGATCGACCCGGTCGTGGGTCTCCTCGTCGCGTGGCTCGTGCTGCGCAGCTCCTGGCACGTGATCCGCGCGTCGCTCGACGAACTGATGGACCGCGATCTGGGCGACGACATCCATACGACGATCCGCCGCGCGGTCATCGAGAGGGTCCCTGAGGCGCGCGAGATCCGCAGCCTGCGCACGCGTCGTTCGGGTCGCGCGCGCTTTGTCGACCTGATGGTGGCGTTCGACCGCAACTTGCCGTTCGCCGAGGCGCACCGGCTGTCCGAGCGCGCCGTGCGTGCGGTGCGCGAGGTCGTGCCCGGCGCCGACGTCACCGTGCACGCCGATCCCGATCCGCTGCTGCCCGCCGATCACGCGGGCGATTGATCGGTACGGCGGCCCGTCGGACGCGGGTCCCGTCGCCCGATCCGGGGTCGACTCACCCGGCCAGCACCCCGTCCAGTTTCACCAATTCTTCCACGCAGAATCCGCGCGAGTCGGCGTCCTCCACCTTCGAAGCGCACATCGCCATGGCGTCGCGCTCGCGGCGCGCCGACAGCGCGTCGCCCATCGACTTGTGGGCCAGAGCCAGTTGCTCGTGCGCGAACGCGGCCTCGTACGGGTCGGCGCCGTTCGCTTCGATGATCCGCAGACCGCGGCGCGCGTGCTCGAGCGCGCGTGCCGCGTCGCCCGCGTGGCGCAGGCTCGACGAGAGGCGGTACTCGGCTCGCTCGGCCTCGAGCCACGTACCCGCGAGTCCCCACCATTCCCGCGCGGACTCGGCGGCCCGCACCATCAGCGTGTTCTCGGAGGCGGATCGGTTCTTCTTCTCTTCGAATGCCGACGCGAGGTTGTTGGCCGTGACGGCGAGCGCCCGGGCCGTCGGGTCGGTGGCCGTCGGGCCGTACGCGGCCAGCGACATCGCCTCCTCGAAGAGCGCGGCGGCCTCCACCGTCCGATTCTGCCCCGCGAGCGCGGCCGAGGCGATCGCGAGCACGCGGGCGAGGTCGGACGCGAACGGCTGACTCGCGCCCGATCGCGCCGCAAGTGCGCTCTGCTCGGCCGCTTTCCGATCGCCGAGGCAGAGTTCGAGAACGGCCTTCGAGCGGGCGAGTGCGCGGCCTTCGGCGGAGTCGGCGACGAGCGGCGGGCCCGAAATCACGCGCAGGATGTCGAGCCCCTCCTGCCAGCGACCCAGGTGTTCGCCCGCGACATGAACGACGATGCCCGCGAACGCGGGTACGTGCTTCGCCTCCCGGACAAGGGAGACGCCGGTCGCGAAGCGGTCGAAGACGCCCACGGGATCGGTCGCGTGGTCGTTCCAGCAGGAGCCGACGAACTCGTCGAGGGATGCGGTGCTCATGTCGCCATTGTGAACCACGACCGACCTCGGTCGCAAGCGGCCGGGCCCGCCGGGTACCATCGACCCCGATGTCGCCCGTTCGCGTCCATGTTCTCGGCACCGCACAGGACGGCGGCGTGCCGCAGCCCGGCTGTGTCTGCCCGCACTGCGAGGGCGCGCGGCGCGACCCCGCGCTCCGCCGCCGTGTCGCTTGCATCGCCGTCGAGGGGGCGACCGGGTGCACGTTTCTCGTCGACGCGACGCCCGACATCCGGGATCAGGTCGACGCGCTCCGGGCCGCCGGTTCCGGGCGCTCGAAGTTCGTCGATGCGATCGCGCTCTCGCACGCGCACATCGGGCACTACCTGGGTCTCGCCTTCCTCGGCAAGGAGGCGATGCACTCGAAAGGCCTGCCGGTGTACTCGACGCCGAAGATGGCGAAGTTCGTCCAAGGCAACCGTCCGTGGTCGCATCTGGTCGAGCGCGGCGAGATCGAATTGAGGACGTTGACCCCCGGGAGCCCGCTCTCCTTCGACGGGGCGATGATCCACGCGTTCCTCTCGCCGCATCGCGGCGAAGACACCGATACGATCGGCTTCGAGATCCACGGTCCGAACCGGCGGCTCGTCTACGTCTCCGACGCCGACGTGTTGCCGGCGGCGATCGTCGATCGCGTGCGCGACGCCGACGTCGCACTGGTCGACGGCACGTTCCATAGCCGGGCCGAATTGCCGCACCGCGACATTCTCGAGGTGAAGCACCCGTTCGTCGAAGAGAGCCTGAAAAAGCTCGCCGGTGCCCGCGGGCAGGTCTACTTCACGCACTTGAACCATTCCAATCCCCTGCTCGACGTCAAGGGCCCCGCCCGCCGCGCCCTTCCCAAGGGCTTCGCCGTCGCCGAGGAGGGAATGGCGTTCGAGTTGTGAGCGGGTTCGAGCGATGACG
>JANNRO010000310.1:0-7877 GCA_031401505.1 Planctomycetia bacterium | reverse complement strand
AGCGTCTCGGGATCGACGGCGAGGAGCGCTTCGAACTCCTCGTCGGAGAGGGACGCGAGCGACGCGAGGTTTTCGCTCTCGAGGAGTTCGGCGGGCACGGCTTCGAGTGCGACGGAAGCCGACGTGTCCGACGACTCGGGGCCGGTGCGCCGAAGCAGGAGCACGCCCGCCCCGACTGCCACGAGCACCGCCGCGGCGGCGGCGACCGAACGGCGACGTCCGCCCGCGAGCACGCGCAGCGCGGGCGACCCCTCTCCGACCGAGTCGATACCGGTCGCCGTGCGCATCACCCCCTCGGCGAAGCCCTCGGGAACCGGCTCGTCGGCATAGGACGAGAGCAGGGCCCAGACGCGGCGGGATTCCTCGGCGTCTTTCAGTGCGGCGGGATGCGCCTCGAGCCAGCCCAAGAAGCGGCGCGCATCGGCGGACGACATCTCCCCGTCGAGATAAGCGGTGAGATGCTCACGCCAGTTGGCCAGGTTGAATTCAGTGTTCATTCCGGTCGCTCCTCACGTTCGATCGCGCAAAGGGGCCCGCGTCGCCGGCTCGGGACCCATCGGATCGGGAAACCTCGGCACCGCCTCGCACGTAGTTCGAAAGCGCCTTCGCGAGATTCTCGCGGGCGCGCGTCAGCAGGCTCTTGACGGCCGCGACGCTGGTTTCCATGGACGCCGCCACGTCTTCGTAGGAAAGCCCGTGGTAGCGGGAGAGCACGACGGCCAGGCGCTGTGTCTCGGGGAGGGCGTCGACCGCCGCACGCACGCGTGACGCGACTTCGCCCTCCTCGACACCTTCGACAGGCGAAGCCGCACGCGAGTCGGCGAGCACGGCGCCGGTATCGGTATCACCCGCCTCGCCGGTGTCGCCGAAAACGGCGGTGAAGCCCGAGACCCGCCGGTTTTTTTCGGCTCCCAGGCGACGGATTTCGTTGAGGCAGGCGTTCACGGTGACTTTGAAGATCCAGGTCGAGACCTTGGCCTTGGGCTCGTAGGTCTGCTTGTGGCGGTAGATACGGAGGAACACTTCCTGGGCGACGTCGTCGACGCCCGCGTGACGCGAGCCCATGTAGCGGCGGACCAGAGAAAGAACGGGGGCTTGGAACTTATGGACGAGGACTTCGTAGGCGGAGACGTCGCCCTTCTGGAAGCGCCGCATCAGCCGCTGATCGGGGTCGGACATGGCGGTGGGTACGGGCTGCCGTCCTTGAAACCCCCGATCCTCGCCGAAGTTGCGCCCCCCCGACGAGGGACGCGAAGCAACGGCCCCGAAGGGAAGAACGCGAAACGGCAGGACTAAAGTCCCCAGTCTTTCTCGGAAGTGTCAGACACTTCCGAGAAAGACTTCCAAATTCAGCGGACGGGACCGATGCGGGAGGGGGGCCAGACACGGAAAATGACGGGACCGATGATGCGTTCGAGCGGAATCGGCCCCACGTCCCGAAAGCGACTGTCCGCGCTGTTCGAAGAGTGGTCGCCGAGCATCAGTACGTGCCCATCGGGCACCCGGTACGGCGTCTCGACGGCGAAGGCGGCCAATTTGTCGGAGGTGTAGTGAAGATCTCGGTCGATCTCGATCGAACTCACACCGCCTCCGACCACCGCACGAACCTGCCCCTTCGAAACATCCACCGAACGCCGGACGTGAACCCGCCCCGAGTCGACCCGCAGGACGCCGTCGATCACGGCGACGGACGCGGGTCCCGTCGGCGAATCGCCGGCCGCCTCCGCGATCACCTCCTCGGTACCCCCCGGCAGGAACCCGCCACGTCGAAGGGTCACCCGTTCGGCCCCGGCCGTCGTGCGCACCCAAGCGACCGACGTGATGTCGTTCGCGGCCTTGCCCTCGTCGGTCACGAACTCGAGCGCGAGCGTCGCGGGCCCCGACGTTTGCGCGGACAGATAGACGTCGTGACAAAGCGGCCACGGCATCCGACGCTGTTCGCGATTCCCGTCCGGGTCCTTGTAGCGCGGTTCGTCGGCGAAGAACGCGCGTGCAAACCGTCGAAGCACGGGACTCGTGCCCCCGACCGGCACCCAGTCGTCCTCGGTCGCACCGCTCGTCCGAAGCATCGGCTCGCGCGCCACCTCGTTCAACTCGTCGGGTTTGACGAGGATCACGCCGTTCAACAGGATGTCGCCGTTCTCGATCTTCACGGTCTCGCCCGGAAGACCGACGGCCCGCTTGACGAGCACGTCCTTCGAGCCCTTGAACACGACGACGGCCCAGCGTTCGGGCACCTCGCGCCCGCCGAGCTTCTTGACGATCACCCGGTCATTGGGTCGAAGCGTCGGCTGCATGCTGTTGCTCGGAATCACGCGAAACTCGGCCACGAAGAGCCATAGCACCGCCAGGACCACCAGCGTCGTTGCGAGCGCGACGCCCTCGAGCAGCGCGAAGCGCTTCACCCGCTCCCAGCCGTTTTCCGCGACGGCGAGGAACGGCCGCCCTCGGTCGGCGCGCGCGAGCAGCGACTTCGCGAGTTTCCACGGGCCGAACGCGGCAGACGAGCCCGCGGCCTCGAGCGCCGCGTGGTGAGCCAATACGTCGGCGACCACGCGTCCTCGGTCGGCCGGATCACGCGCGCCCGCGGCAACGCGCACCGCGAGTCTCGTGGCCTTGCGCGACGCCGGCGCGGGCGCGTCGCGCGTCGGCGCCAACGGATCCGAATGTTCGACGGGACCCGCGGTCAACGAATAGATCGTTCCCCCGTCGGCACCATGGCCGATCGCGTGGATCACGTGATCGCGCACCAGCCGATGCAGCAGCGCGTGGAGCGAACCCTCCTGACGCGCGAGCACCGCGCGGTCGCGCCCGCGCAACGCCGCGATCAGTTCCGAGACTTCGGCGGGGCCGGCCGTCAGCCGCTCGACGACGCGCTCTTCCAGTCGCTGGTCCGCGATGCCGCTCACGGCTTCCTGCCGCTCGACGTCAGCAGCGCGAGCAGTGACGCCACCGCGAGCACGCCCAGAATCACGAGGAAGAGCCCCCACTTCGAGACCGGCGTTTCCTCGATGGTTGCGTCGCCGAAGGCCTCGTCCTCCTCGAGGAACTCGGCGTAGCGCTCGTCGTCGAGCGACCGCTCGAGGCCGAGATCCTGGACGTCGGTCTCGGGATCGTCGGACGCCCAACCCGTCCGCTCATCGGCCCCGCACGCCTTGCACGAGACGGCGCCGACCGGGACGTCTGCATGGCAGACCGGGCAAGGGAATGACTCGTGGGCCCGTGCCATGGCGCGCGGGGGCGACTACGCGCCGACGGCGACGGCCGACGCGGGGAGGAAGCGGTGCCACGCGGGACGCGCGCGCACCGAGGCGGGATCGAGCCCGCCCGGCCAACGGGGCGCCGCCGGCGTGCGACCGAGATAGAGATTCAGTTCGTGGGCGTAGCGGTTGGCCTTGCGCGTGTTGCAGGGGCGGCACGCCGTCACGCAGTTTTCCCACGTGGACCCGCCGCCCCTCGACCGCGGGATCACGTGGTCGATGGTCAGGTCTTCGACGCCCGGCCGCGCGCCGCAGTACTGGCAGGTGAACGTGTCGCGCCGGTAGACGTTGCGCCGCGTGAACGCGACGCCACGCGCGGGATAGCCGTCGTAGTGCCGGAGCGCGATGACCTCGGGCACCTTCACCTCGACGCCGTAGCCCCGCACGACGGGTCGGTCGGTCGGCCCGGACACCAACCAATCTTCCCAACCGGCCACCTGATATGTCTCGGGATGGACGATGCCCGCGGCCCCGCGCACCACGAGCACGATGGCCCGGCGGACCGACGTCGTGGAGATCGGGGCCCAGGAGCGATTGAGGACGAGGGCGCGCTCGTCGAGCATCCGCGGATGGTACCCGAAGGGCGCGGGCGCACGCGTCAGGCGTAGGCCTTCTCGATCCGGTCGGCGAAGCGCTTGACGATCTCGTGGCGCTTGGGCTTCAACGTCGCCGTCATGCAGCCGTTCTCGAGCGCGAGCGCCTCGGGCAGCAGCGCCACGCGGTGGACGATTTCGAACGGCTTCAGTCCCGACCCGGGTCCCGTGCGCCTGCCGACTTCGGCCTTGACGAGAGCCAGCACGTCGTCCCGGTCGGCCAGCGCCGCCGGCGAGAGCGCGCCCGTTCCCGCGATGCGCTTCTCGATCTCCTCGGCACGAGGCAGCACGAGCACCGCGAGCGTCTTTCGGTCCTGCCCCACGACGATCACCTGCGCGACGAGCGGCGAGGGCGCGATCACCTCTTCGACGCGCGACGGCTCGACGTTCTCGCCGCCCGCGAGCACGATCGTCTCCTTTTGTCGTCCGCGGAAGCAGAGGTCGCCCGCGCGCGTGACGAGGCCGAGATCGCCCGTGTCGAACCAGCCGTCCTTGTCGATCACCTTCGCGGTCAGCGCCGGGTCCTTGTGGTACCCGCGCATGACGTGCGGCCCGCGCGTGCAGACGACGCCGATTTGGCCGACCGGCAGCGCCCGCCCCGTCGCGGGATCGCGGATCTCGAGTTCGACGCGCGGCACGCAACTGCCGATCGTGTGGAGCACGTTGCGACGCGGGCGTCGCACCGTCACGACGGGCGAGGTTTCGGTCAGCCCGTAGCCGACCAGCACGCCGACTCCGATCGCGCGGAAGAAGCGGTCGACGTGCGGGGGCATTTTTCCGCCGCCGACGACGGCGCCGCGCAGCCGCCCGCCGACCAGCGCCTGCACCTTCTTGAACGCGATGCGGCGCAGCAGCGCGTCGAGCGGCCAGAGCAGTGCGGCCGCCGCCCCCGCCGCCCCCCGTTGAATGACCGGCACGCCGTTCACCCGCGTCGTGTACCCCTTTGCCGTGTCGAAGAGCCGGGCGCGCGCGTCGGCGACGGCGTAGGCCGAGCCGAAGATCGCACGACGGATCGGAGGGCCGTCGGCAAGTGCCTTTCGGACGGCGTCGTGCACCGACTCCCAGACGCGCGGGACCGAGGGCACGAACGTCGGCCGCTTCTCGGCCAAATCCTGTCGGAAGCGCCGCAGATCGGTGTAGACGAGTTTCGCGCCCTGCGTCAACGCGACGTACTCGACGATGCGCTCGAAGATGTGCCACGGCGGCAGGATCGAGAGGAAGAGATCGGTCGGCCCGATGTCGAGGAAGGCGGGGATCTCTTCCAATTGGTGCGCGAAATTGGCCTGCGTCAGGATCACGCCCTTGGGACGGCCCGTCGTGCCGGACGTGTAGATCAGCGTCGCGACGTCGTCGGGCGCGATGCGCGCGGCGCGCTCGGCGAACGTCGGGGCGCGCCCGCCGTCGTCGCGGCGACCCTCCTCGATCAGACGATCGACGGTCAGGCCGGCGATGCCGGTCGGATCGAGCACCGCGACCTCACGCAGCGCAGGCAGCTGGTGGCGGATGCGGTCGAGCCGCGCGAGCGTCTTCGCGTCGTGAACCAATACGAACGACGCCTCGGAGTGGAGCAGGATCTCGAGCACCTCGGCCTCGGGCGTGTCGGTGCCTCGCGGCACGTTGACCGCGCCCGCCGTCTGGATCGCGAGATCGCAGAGGATCCACCGCCGCGAATTGTCGGCCCAGAGCCCGACGCGCTCGCCCTTGCGCAGACCCCGCCGCTCGAGCGCCAAGGCGAGCGACGCGGCGCTCGAAAGCAACGTCCCGTACGAGACGGTCCCGTCGCGATCCTCGAGGATCGGGCGGTCGCCGAGTCGATCGAAGGCCGCCTGGAACGCGGCGGGAACGCTGGTGACGGTGGACACGGCTCGACCTTCGGGTGGGGTTGCGCGACGCTAGCCTACCGACAGCCCTCGGGAACCCGGAAAGTCTGCCGCTCTTGTTGTCCCGACTTGCGCGAGAACCTGCGCATCATCGTGCCGAGCACGGGGGCGTCGGTCGACATGGAGACGACCCAGGGTCCGCTCGAGGTCGAGTCATAGCGGTAGAGACCGACCGCGTATCCCCGCCGCGTCCGCCCGTTCCATTTGATGTCTTCGGTGCCGATGTCGGCCAGTACGCACGTCGCCTCGATCGGCATCCCGAAGCCGTTCAAGGGAAAGACGTACGGGCTCTCCTTCTCGGGAGGGAGGCCCGCGGGCCGGTCGGGCTCGGGCGCGCTCTTGGATTCGCAGACGAGGTAGGGCGGGAACGTGCGCGGGTCCTTCCAATACGGGTGGCTCCAACCCGGAATCGACTTCGTTTCCTCGAAGGGCCTCAGCACCACCCCCATCGAGGCGACCACGAGCCACGAAGCCGTGCCCGGAGACGACGAATCGCCGACCTCGACGCATTGACCCGGCTTCGAGAGGAGCAGCGGGTTCTGCCAATCGAACTCGGCCTCGGGTCGGGGCCCCGGTTCGCGCCAGATCTCGACGGAGATCAGCGTCAGGACGGCGACCATCGCGCCGAGCGCCAGCGCGACGATGCGCTCGAGGCTGGTGCTGGCACCCGACGGCGCGGTTGCGACCGGCGCGGCCGATCCTCTTGCCTCGCCACCCCGAGGGCCGTGGGGGCTCACTTGGGCCTCCAGTTGGACAACTCGTAGACCTCGTTGTTGCGCTCCCAGCGCACGACGCCGAACACGGGCGCGTCCTCGTGCAACCAGACGAGCACCGTCTCCCGATCCGGAGGGAGAGCGGGATCGATGCACTCGATTTTCCAGCACTTGAGCGGGGCACCCTGCCATTGGATCGTCGCGCGCTGGATGCGGCGCAGCACCCAGACGCGATCGAACGCGTCGGGCTCTTCCGGGGTCAGGAACGGGAACAGGCCGTGCCGATGAGGGAAGTGGATGTAGTTGATCGAATCGGGCTGGACCTGCCCCGATTCGGTGCGCGTGCGGCGGATCGAGATCTTGGGGGGACCCGACAGTCCCCCGTGCTCGGTGGCGTCGACGCGGTAGGTGACGGTCGTGCGGCCGTCGTCGACGCGGTAGGTCGCCTGCTCGCCGGGGAGGCAGTTGAGCAGCATGCTGGTCGCGCTGAAGATGTCGTTTTGGCGAGGCCCGGCCTCGCTGCCCCGGTGGGTGATGATGCCCACCGAGAGGCCGATCGCGAGGAAGCACTCGAGGAGGATCAGGGCCCTCATGGGGCGGTCTCCGGGAACGTGTCTACGGGGAGGGCGGCGGGACTTCCGACGCGACGGGGCGGATCATACCCGGCTTATTTTCAACGACTTGTAACGATTGAGATGTCGATTTCGCGACGGGGGCAGAGCCGGACCGCGCCGCCCGGGTGGGGGGCCTCGGCCCCCTTCTATACTGCGGGGTCCCACATCGAACTGGCTCCGAAATCGTTCGGGCCCCTGCCGAAAGCCTCCCATGTCCGACCTCGTCCACTTCACCGACGCCAACTTCGAGACCGAAGTCCTGAACAGCAAGGTGCCCGTCCTCGTCGACTTCTTCGCCGACTGGTGCGGTCCCTGCCAGATGCTCTCGCCCATCGTGGAAGAGCTCGCCCGCGACTACGCCGGCCGCATCAAGATCGGCAAGGTCGACGTCGACAAGAACCAGAAGATCTCCGAGAAATTCGGAATCATGGCGATCCCGACGTTGATCCTCTTCAAGACCGGCAAGAACGTGGACAAGGTGACGGGCCTCGAGACGAAGGCTCAGTTGCGCAAGCGCCTCGACAAACTGCTCGCGGCGTAGCGGTCTCTTCCGCGCCGGCCGGGGCGGCCCGTCGGACGGGGGTGGGGCCGGGGAGGGGGAATCCCCCTCGCGATCGGCGTTCGGCCAAGACCCAAGTCGGGCGCCCACGCAACCTTGCATTCCAAATGCAAACTTGCATGGGGGCCGGGCGAGACGCTGCTGCGCGCGCGTCGTCGAACCCGATCAGATCAGCTCGATTCGCGCCCGGTGCCCGGGCGATCGGAACAGCCGCGCGTCGTGGGTGCCGAGCGGGCTGTCGAGCGACTCTGCCAACGC
>JANNRO010000309.1:0-1546 GCA_031401505.1 Planctomycetia bacterium | reverse complement strand
CGCCGAGGCGCCGCCGGTGTCGCCGTCGTCGGCTCGCGCGCCGCTGACGCCCGCCCCGAAGGCCGAGGCGGTGCTCATTCCGCCCGTGCTGACGAGCCTCGCGGTCGTCGGCCTGACCGCGGCCACGCAGCGCCTCGTCGCGGGCGGGAGCATCGACGCCCGCCTGCTCGCCGAGGCGATGCTCACGATGGCCGTCCTCGTGCCCGTAGCCGTCATCGTGACGTGGGCACGTGCCCACGCCTCGAAAGCGGCCTATCTCGTCGCCGCGGGCGCCGACATCGTGCTGGCGAGCGTGCTGTCTACCTTCGTCCCCGGGCTCGCGCTTCACCCGGTCGCGCTCGTCGTGCTGACGGTGCTCGTGTTCCTGGCGCCGATCGTCTGGCGTCCGTGGCAGGACCGTTGGATGAAGAAGCGTGTCGAGCGCGTGAGCCTGCTCGCGCCGTCGTCGCTCGCCGCGTTCGATGCCTGCGCCCGACTCGACGTCGTGCCGTGGCTGCGCGTCGTCTCCGTGCTGGTGCCCGATGCTGACGGCGGGATCACGAGTCGGCTGTTGAAGCGTCCGTGCGCGACCGCCGTCCGGGGCGGGCCGAGGCTCGAAAAACACGTCGTCGTCTCGTGCCCGATGCGTGATCCCGCGGTCGGGCGCTCGATCGCCGAATTGGTCGCGCGCGGCCACGATCTGACGTCGGAGTCGGCCACGATTCGTCGCGCCGAGGGCCGCGTCGACACGATGCGGGCCGATCCGCTGAACCTCCTGATGGGCCGGCCCCGGTCGCGGGGAATGGACGCCGCGTCGAGAATCTTGGACATCGTCCTGACGACCCTGCTCCTGATCATCGCGGCGCCGCTGCTGCTCGCGGTCGCGGTCGCCGTGGTCATCGATGGCGGCTTCCCGGTCTTCTACCGCCAGTCCCGCGTGGGCCGGGGCGGTCGTCCGTTCGACGTGATCAAGTTCCGTTCGATGCGCAAGGACGCCGAGAAGCTCTCGGGCCCGGTCTGGGCGCTGGCCGAAGATCCCCGCGTGACGCGCGTCGGGCGCGTGCTCCGGCGCTATCGCCTCGACGAACTGCCTCAGCTCTTCAACGTGCTGAAGGGCGACATGTCGCTGGTCGGCCCGCGGCCCGAGCGTCCGCACTTCTGCGACGTGCTGCGCGCACAGGTACCGCTCTTCGAATTGCGCACGATCGTGCGTCCCGGGCTGACCGGCTGGGCGCAGGTACGGCTCGCGTACGGGGCCTCGAGCGACGACGCGCGTCAGAAGCTCGAGTACGACCTCTACTACGTCGCGCACCGGAATCCGTGGTTCGACCTCGCGATCCTGGCCGAGACCGCGCGCGTCGTGCTGACGGGCAACGGGGCGAGATAGGTCGGCGCAGCCGGTCGGACGGGGGTGGGCGGCGGGAGGGGGAACGGGTGCATGTCCGGTGGTGCGCACCGCCACGCACGGGGCGCCGTCGCCCGCCGAGGCGGACGGGGCGTGGGTGCGTAGGTCTCCCGGCCGTTCGATCACCCGTCGCTACCAAGCAGCGCGGCGCCGTTCTGCTCG
>JANNRO010000308.1:0-5728 GCA_031401505.1 Planctomycetia bacterium | reverse complement strand
CGTCCATCACAGCGACGACATCTCCGGGTGCTGCTCCAAGTACGACGCCGCGCACCGCGCCAAGGGCTGGGACGAGTGCGGCTACCACTTCGTCATCGGCAACGGCTCGATGACCGGCGACGGTCAGATCGAGACGACCGGGCGCTGGCCGGTCCAGAAGCACGGCGCACACGCGAAGACCGACGACAACCGCTACAACGACTTCGGTGTCGGCATCGTGCTGGTGGGCGACTTCGAGAAGGGGCCGGGACCGAGCACCGCCCAGTACGCCGCGCTGCTCCGCCTGACGCGTTGGTTGATGGCGCGCTACGACATCACGTCCGATCGCGTCGTGCGCCACAGCGACGCGAAGGCCACCGCGTGCCCCGGCCGCAACTTCCCGTGGAGCCGTTACCAGCGCGATCTCGTGGCGACCAGCGCCTCGGCTTCGGCGGGTGAAGGCACGACGAAACGACACGCAGGCCTCGGGTCGGACGCGGGCCCCGTCGGCCGACCGACGAACGCGGGTCCGACCCAGACCCCGGCCGACGACCTCATCCCGGCATCGAGATCAGCACGAGTGCGGCGAGGGAGAGGAAGAGGTTCGCGGAGTAGAGGCGCACGTAGCGGCCGTGGAGCGCGTCGAATTCGGCGCGCTTGACCGGGTCCCAGACGCGGTTCTCGTCTTCGTCCGTGGGCGGCTTCAACGCCGCCATGCGCGGCGCCACCGAACGCCGAAGGACCAGCACGACGAGCCGGATGGACATCGCGGCCACGGCGGCACACAGCGACTTGGGCGTGGCACCGACGAAGATCATCGCCATGGCCGCGAGCACCGCGATCAGCGACGCCCACGCGCAAAGCACGTCGAAGACCGCGAGGATGCGTCCGAAAACGAGGCCGGCCTTCGCCGGAGGGAGCGTGCGGAACGTGATGGGCGCGGCCGCGAAGGACAGCGCGGCCGTGCCTCCGAAGACGAGCGCCATCGAGACCACGTAGAGGACGGTGGCGGTGACGGTCAGGAAGTTCATGGCGGAGAGACCTTACCCTCGGACACGAGCAGACGCGCGCGGGGGCCCGCGACCGCGGTCTCGCGCCGCGGCGGGAACCGCTTGCCGAAGCGATAGACGTCGTGGATCGCGATGTCGAACTTCCCGGGCAGGCGGGCCTTCTCGACACCTCGTTGTTGTGCCTCGCACGCGTAGCAGACGGCGACCACGGGCACCAGGAGGTACAGCACGGCGTCGAGCGCGATGAACGCGACCGTGCTGATCCAATGCGTGAACGGGCCGGTCAGGAGTCCCACGGCCGCGAGTGCGATGCCCACGCGGCGGTTGAAGTCGCGCTGCTGGTAGAGGTCGGTCGATCCGCAGACGGGGCACACGTCCGAGCCACCCGTCCGCCCGAGGTGATCGGCCTCGGGCAGTGCGGTCGTCGCCCGACAGGCGGCGCACGTCGCCGAGGGTGCGAGCGGTCCCTCGACGGCCGCGCCGCAGGACGGACACGCGAAGGTGATCGTGCGCGCCACGGGCGTCAGACGCCGATGCCGGTCACGAACTCGAGGTAGGTCGCGGCCAACTCGCCCATCAGCATGAAGAAGATCGCGACGTAGAGGATGCCGGTCGCGGCCTGGGTGTGGCGGTACTTGAGCGCGTCGCGGGTCATCCAGATGAGCGCCAGCGGTCCGAAGAAGCCGAACGCGATGCGCCAGCACGTCCAGATGATCTCGCGGCCGAAGAGCACGTCGGTCGCTCCGGGCCAGAAGAGCAGCACCGCTCCGAAGCCGAGCGCACGCAGCAGCACGACGCCGACGCACCAATACCCGGTGCGGGCGAGCGCCTCGAGCGGGAGGCCCTTGATCATCAGATAGAAGTGCCCGAGGATCATCGCGTCGTTGACGCCGCCCATCGCGAGCCCGCCGAGCAACCCCGTCGCCGTGCGGGCGGTCACGAGCCCCGCGCCGCCGCCCGGCGCCAGACGCGCGGTGCCGAGCACGGTCAGCAGGCCGAAAACACACGATGCGACCAGCACGACGCGCGCGGCCTTGCGACGAAACGTTCCGTAGAAGAAGTTGACCGCGAGCGCCAGCGCGCACAGCACGACGAGGGTCCAGGGCATCGCGCCCTGCCACGAGAGGAACGCGTCCCACCCGTGCGGGAATTCGGGTCGGACGTCGGTCCCGACCGCCGAGTCGTAGAGCGCGGCGGCGCCGCCCGCGAGCGCCAACGCGAGGATCGCCTGGAAGCGCAGGTGCCGCTCGGCCGGGCGCATGCTCATGACGACGGGCAACGCCCAGAGCGTGCCCACCGCCATGCGGGCGAGGAACACGTAGAAGACGAGGGAGAGCCGCATCGCGCGGGCGTTCTACCGGCGGGGCTCCCGGCACGGGAGCGAAGGCGGGGGGATCGGCTCGGGTTGCGGCGGAATTCCCGTGACCGACCGGCGTCTCACGCGTGGGAGTAGGCATTCCCCCGTTTCGAGGATTCGTTATCATGGACCGAGTGAAGCCGATCACCGGACGCCCGTATCTGACTGCCGAGGAATTCGAGCGGATGGAGGAAAGCCTCGATCCCCGTGAGCTCTGGGACGGCACGGTGATGGTTCACGAGTCCGCCGGATCGTACGGCGGTGCCGTCGGTGCCAGGCTCGCGCGGTTGCTCGGCAACCACGTAGATGGCGGCGCCATCGGATGGACGTTCGATTCGAGCTCCGGTTTCCAGGTCGGGACGAATCCCGATCGCGTGCTGTCGCCCGATCTGGCGTTCATTCGACGCGAGCGCATCGCGTCGCTCGCTCGTCGGGGCTTCTACAAGCTGGTTCCGGATCTCGTGGCCGAAGTTCGCTCCCCCTCGCAGACCTGGGCCTACACGCTCGAGCGCGGCGGGATCTGGATTGCACACGGTGCGCGCGTCGTGTGGTTGATCGATCCGGAAACGCGACGGGCCTGCGAGTTTCGACCGATGGCGGGACCCGTCGAGGTCGGCCCCGACGGCGTGCTGTCGGCCGACCCGGCGATCGATGGTTTTTCCGTTTCCATGCGCGACGTGTTCGCTGGTCTCGACTGAGCGGGAGGCTTCGATGCCGGTCAAGAAAGTGACGGTCAAGCAGAAGAACCCGGCTACGAGCGCCACGGCCAAGCCGCGGGCGAAGGCGCCGGCCGTGCGCATGACCCTCGCCGAGACGATGGCGACGCTCGAGAAGGCGGGGTCGGCGCAGACGAAGAAGACGTACATGCGTCACGGCGCGAACGAGCCGCTCTTCGGCGTGAGTTTCGCCACGCTGAAGGGGCTCTTGAAGCGGATCGGGGTCGACCACGAACTCGCCCTCGCGCTCTGGGACACCGACAATTTCGACGCACGCAATCTCGCGGTGAAGATCGCGGATCCCGCGAAGATGACGTCGGCCGATCTCGACCGTTGGGCGCGTGGCGACAACGCGATGATGTGCGGCAGTTACGTCTCGGCGCTCGCGTGCGAAGGGCCGCACGGCCTGTCGAGGGCGAACGCGTGGCTCGCGTCGAAGGACATCGGGGAGCGCGTGGCCGGTTGGATGCTCGTCGGTATGCTCGCGATGCGTGACGAGGCGATGCCGGACGCCTGGTTCCAGGCACGTCTCGCCGAGATCGAGAAGTCGATCCACGCGGCATCGAACGCGGAACGCGACACGATGAACCGGACGCTCATCTCGATCGGCTGCCGCAGCGGTGCGCTCCGCAAGGCGGTGGCCGCCGCCGCCAAGCGGATCGGGCCCGTCGAGGTGGACCACGGCGACACGTCCTGCAAGACGCCCGACGCGACCGAGTCCACCGCGAAGGCGTGGGCGCACTCCACCGCGAAGGGATTCGAGAGCCCCGCCGCGCACGAGCGCAGTCGCGATTCGATGCGCCTGCGCTGCTGACGCCTCGACTCGCGCACGTTCACCGCGTGCCCGGGACGTCCCAATCGAGCCAGAGGCGGCCGTCGTTGAAGAGTTTGTGGGTCTTGCCGAGTTCGGTCTCGCCATTGCCCTCGATGCGCTCGTGGACGTTCGTCGCGGGCGCGAGCACCGCGTCGCGGCCCTGCGTGAACGATTGCTCGAAGACGACCGCGCGATACGCCTTGTTGAGACGCAGTGCCCGTTCGCGCGATGGCGCCACGAGGTGCGTCAGATCCCGATCGCCGCCCGTCGCGGCACGACGCACCTCCGCATCGGCCAGCACGCCGCCCGGGAAGAACTTCGCGAGAATCTCCGTGTTGGCCCGAAATTCGTCGCCGCCGCCCACGCGGCGGAAGTACTCGAGTACCTCGGGCTCCTTGTGCCCCGCCTGCGGTCGATCCACGAGGCCTCGCACGTCCTGCCAACGCCAGCCTCCGTCGCCCGGCACCTTGCGGGGGAACGCGAACGTCGAGTCGACCGTGACGCCGATCGTCGAGTGGCAACCCATGCAGAAGCGATGTTCCTCCTCCGTCTGGAGGCGCAGGCGCCCCGCGCGGTCTTCGATGAACCCCTGGAAGCGCCATCCGAACGCGTTTCCCAGCCCGACGTCCACCCCTCCGCGATAGACGGGCACCCGACCCTCTTCCTTTTCGTTCAATTCCTTCTCGTAGGCCCGCCCCCGCGCCCACGGGTCGAGAATCTCGTCCTTCGTCGAGTACCGTAGTTCCTTCATCCGCCGCGAGATGAGCGTCGGGGCGTCGGGATCGACGTACCGCACGCTGTGGAGAAACTCGACCCCCCTCGGGTACATGTTGCGTTCGACCGCGACCGCGGACGCACCGCCGACGAATCGCGCGGGCAGCGCCCGAATGCGATTCACGAGGCCGCCGATCGAACCGTTCCCGTCGAGATCGATGCCCGCGACCGATTCGTCGATCGAGTCCACCGTGCGATCGACCGCGTCGTCGCGCCGCGTGGGATTCGATCCGACGGCCGCCTCGAGGATCGCGAGGTTGAGTCGGTACACGTCGCGGCTCTCCCGGCCCGAGGCCTCGCGGCGAAACGAGGGCGCGAGCCGGATGAACACGTCGTCCGTGCTCCCGTTGGTCGGCCAGAACGTCCCGAGGAACGGCTGGTAGCGCAGCGCCCGCCAACCGCTCCCGTCGTTCGCGAATCCCTGCGCGTCGAAGCCCTGTTCGAAGTCGAGGTCGGGGCGATAGCCGGGGTAGTCGGTTGCGGACGACAACGCCGCGCGCAGCGGCGCGTAGTTGTCCGTGCGAATCCAGCGGAGGATCTCCTCGTCCGGAACGGCGTCGATGTCCGCACGTCGGTCGCGGAAGAGATTCTTCCAGTGGTTCTCGAGCCCCACCTCGCTGAACGCGTACTCCTCCTGGAGCCCCTCGTCGTGCATCTGGTTCGGCGGCGCGGAGTCGACGTGACAGGTCCAGCACGGGTTGCTCGTGCCGGCCGTCTTCGTGTAGCACATCGGCGGAATCGCGGCCTCGTAGTTGGACACGCGTCCCCGGCTCGCGTACGCGGTCGCGAGCGGCTCGTACGGATCCTGCGCCGGGGCGACCGGTTTCGCCGGGAGGTTCGACTCACCGCACCCCGCGAGGGAGACGGCGAGGCAGAGCGCGAGGGCGGGCGACCACCGGACCCTTCGGGAGGGGAGGGGGCGGCGGGGGAGGGGAGCGGAGCGCGTGACGGCGTCGAGACTCATGGTCGGTCGATTCCCTCGAACGAGATCGGGGCGCCCCGGCGATGGGGCGCCCCGAGGGGCGAGAAGTGGGCTCGGTCGGCGGGCGTTCAGCGGATTTGCGGCCAGGTGCTGTTG
>JANNRO010000307.1:0-2971 GCA_031401505.1 Planctomycetia bacterium | reverse complement strand
GCCGCGAGCGAACTCCCCGCGACGGGCGACCTGCCGAGTTTCGCCGGGGCGGGTGCTTGCGCCGCGTGTCGCGATTCGCTATTGTAGGGATCCGCGGACAAGTAGGCATCCGCCTCGGTGCGCTCGCGTGAGGGAGTAGACGGTGGAGCGAAGTGGCAAAATCGACGGGTCGCCCGGCCAAATTGGGGCCGAAGGTGGGTCTTCGGTCCCGAGTACCGCGTCGATCGCGCATCGACCCCGGCGTGCTCCATCCGTGGATTCGCCCCGCAGCCGCGTCCACCGCCTTCGACGTCGTGTCGCTCAACGGCGACCATTCGCACGGTTGCTCACCGTCGTCCGGGACTTCGAAGGGTCGAACGCGGCGTGGGACGGAGTTTGCGTTGTCGGCCTCTCTCCGGAGCGGCAGATCCCGTGGACGTAGAGAAGAACATGGACGGCGTCCTCGACAGGCACGAAACGGCCAGGCTGCAGGTCAGTCTTGTCTACCTCGCACGGCGCCAGTTCAAGATCCACCGGGAAGTGGCCGCCGACATCGTGCAGAACGCGCTCGTGACGTTCCTTGAGGTCCGTGACCGCTATTCGAAGCCCGAGGAGCACCTGCCGATTCTCGTCGGGATCTTCCGCAACAAGTGCCGCGAACACATCGAGCGCAGCGTCCGCACGGCACGGGGTTTCGACGCCTTGCGCATGACGGCCAAGGCGGAGGTCGCCGAGATTCCCGCCGTCCGGGCGGAAGTGTCGATGAGCGGCGGCGTGCTCACCGAGATCGTGAAGCAGGAAAACGGCCGCCACATCCTCGATGCGCTCGCCAATCTCCGACCGCAGGCACGAGAGATGTTCCGCCTCATCACCGAAGAGGGCGTGAGTCGCAAGGAACTCATGCGCCGCTTCGGTCTCAACAAGAACACGCTCGATTCGCGGCTTCACACCTACCGCCGCGAATTGAAGAAGCGACTGGGCCTCGTCGGCGCCCGAGCCTGACCACACGCTCGATCGACCGGGCAAGCGTGGAACCGGCTTGGCGTTCGGATTCCAGGGGGCGACGGGGGACGGGACCCGACGCGGAGCCTTCGTCCGTGCGCGGCGTGCGAGCCCGACGATAGGATTCCCCGCGCATTGGACCCCTCGACGCCGCCGCCCTCCCGACTACCGATCATCGTGGGGGTCACGGGACATCGCGACATCGTGCTCGCGCCACGGTCGCCCTCGCTCCCCGTGCCGCGGGTGGCGATCGAGGCGGAACTGCGGGCGCTTCTCCACGACTTCCCGCATTCGCCCGTCCTCGTGGTCTCCGGCCTCGCGGAAGGGGCCGATTCGCTGGCGGCCGAGGTCGCGCTCTCGTTGGCCGACGAGCCGGCGTGGCGGGAACCGGACGGCCGCGCACGGATCGGACTCGTCGCGGCACTCCCGCTGCCGCTCGAACTCTGCGCAGCCGATTTTCGGGACCCAAGTCACGTTGCGACCGTCCAACGCCTGAAAGCTCGAGCGGTCGGGTCCGTCGACGTCTGGGGACCCGTCGCGCCCCCACTCGAGGGGCTCGATCCGGCGTCGAAACGCGCGACGCTGGACCGCAGCTACGTAGTGCTTGGGGCGTACCTGGCCCAGCATTGCCATCTCCTGTTCGCGCTCTGGAACGGCAAGCCGAGGGGCGCGCACATGGAGGGCGGAACGGCGGACGTCGTCACCTGGTTCGAGCAGGGGCCGCTGCGAGATCGCCGCGGGTTGCGCTGCATCCGCATTCCCTGTGAGCGTGAATCAGATCCCGTGTGCGAACCGCTCGATGCGGTCCGCGCCGAAGGCGAGAAGCGCAAAGCCGACGCCGTGCTCGCCTCACTTGACGAGCGAAACCGCGACGCATCCCGACAGGGGGCCTCGGGTTCGATCTTCGACTCGGCTTTCGACCCGTCGACCGGCGCCCCCGAAGTCTCCGCTCCGGCCGAGAAACGCGCGGACACGAAGCCCCCGCCGAGCACCGACGAAGCCACGCTGTTCGGCCAAGACCTCCTGGCGAACCTCGCGAGGACGGCTGCTCGTCGGATCACGGGGGAGAAGAGCCCGAAACTCGAAGTGGACACCGCGAAGACGCTCATTCGCCTGGGCTCGCTCACCGAGGCACGGGCGGCCCTTCGACGGATCGATTCGCTGGACGAACTCGACCCGGGAAAGCGCCGGGAGGTCTACGGCCTTCGCGCGAGCGCCCACAAGGCCGCGGCGCTCTCGATGAGACCGAGTCCCCGTCGGGAGCGCCTCGAGCGCCTCGCGATCGCGAACTATCGCCGCGCGTTCGAGCAGGACGGCGACCCGTGGCCCGCGGTGGCGCTCGCGTCGATGAACCGGCTGCGTGGCCAGGACACCGAGGCGACGGCGTGGGCACATCGGGCGCTCGACGTGCTTGCGTCCCGCACCTCGGGCGACGGATGGGAGGAGGTCACCCGCGCGGAGGCGTTCCTCGTGCTGGGGCGTCTGGATGAGGCACGCGACGCGTTCCGGGGCGCACCGTTCGTGCGCGATCGACGATTCGCCGATCGGGCGGTGACCGTCCGACAGGCGCGTCGGTTGCTTCGCGCCAGCGGGCTTGGACTGGAGGACGCATCGTCGTGGATTGCGCGCGCTCTACCCGGTCCGACGATCGGAGTGCTGGCGGGTCACATGATCGACCAGCCCGGCCGAGCGAGCCCCCGGTTCCCGGCTCGGTCGGCCGGCGCCGTGGGTTTAGCGATCGCCGAGTGGGCCCGGACGCGGTCGGTGGACTTCGGCATGGCGTCGGCTGCGTGCGGTAGCGACTTGCTCTTCCACGAGGCGTTGCGCGGTGCGGGGGCACACACGCGCATCGTGCTCCCGTACCCCGCGACCGAGTTCTGCAACACGAGCGTGCGACACGCGGGCGCCGACTGGGTCCCTCGATTCGAGTCGCTCCTGACCGACGGCCCGGAGTGGGTGAGCCTCGTGTCCACCCAGCCGCTCGGCGCCC
>JANNRO010000306.1:0-6431 GCA_031401505.1 Planctomycetia bacterium | reverse complement strand
CCGCCCTTCTGTTCGTCCCCCTCCTGTTCGCGGCGCTCTTCACGGCCGGAGCGCGCGTCCGCCACCTGGGCCTCGTGACCCTGCTCGGGCTCGCCGTCGGGGGCGCGATCTACGTCGTTCCGGGCGTCTTGAAGCCGTACCAGCGGGCTCGCATCACCACCTTCGTCGCGCGCCACTTCGAGGGCGCCGGCGACGCGCCCCGCCGACCGTCGGTGAGAGATCACCAACTCGACCGGAGCGTGCTCGCGGCGGGCGTCGGCGGCTGGTCGGGCGTCTCGGAGGAAGACGGCGCGGCCGCTCACGCTGCGCGCGGAGTTCCCGAGCGTCACACGGACTTCATTTTTCCGGTCTTCGCATCGATGTACGGCTTCGTCGGCGTGACGGCGCTCCTGCTCGTGTATCTGCTCTTTCTCGGCACACTGCTCGGGCAGGCGGTGCGTACGCGCGACCCGAGCGCACGCCTGCTCGCGGTGGGGGTGTTCACGCTGTTCGCGGCGCAATTGATCGTGAACACCGCGATGACCGTCGGGCTCCTGCCCGTGGTCGGGGTGCCGCTCCCCTTCTTCTCGTACGGGGGCTCGAGCCTCCTCGTTTCGTACGCGGCGCTCGGCCTCGCGCTCTCCGTCGGCGTCGATCCCGAACTCGACTTCGGCCGCGATCCGTTCGGGGACTGAACCCCCCGCCATTCGAGTCCGCTCCGAACGCTCGGGCTTGGACTAGAATCGCGGGCGGAGTCCTCCATGCGATCCAAGTTCCTGGCCTGGGCCCCGCTGGTCGGTGCCGCCGCCGTGCTCGTGGCGGCCGTCTGGTGGCAGCGGTCCGCCGATGCCAAGGCGCCGTCCAACATCGTCTGGGATGACGAAGAGGTCGACTTCATCCTGAGGGCGGTGTCCTCGACCTACGTCGACGAATTGAGCGAGAAGCAGTCTCGGGACGCGTTTCACGCGGCGCTCGAGGGGTACCTGAAGAGCCTGCCCGACGACTACAACGACTTCATCCCCCCGGAGGACTACCGTCGCTGGAAAGAAGACGCCGCGGGACGTTACGCGGGGATCGGAGTCAAGATCGACGCGAAGCCGGGACGGGGGCTCTCGATCGCGGGGGTCTTTCCGGGCGGGCCCGCCGCGAAGGCCGGCATCCGCGTCGGAGATCTCGTGGTCGAGGTCGACGGGCGATCGCTCATTTCGGCCGACCTCACTCGGGAAGAGAACATCAAGATCCTGAAGGGGGTCGAGGGATCGAAGGTGCGAATCGTCGTCGAGACTCCGGTCCAGAAGGGCGCGCCCGTGGGCGCGTTGCCGACGAGGGGCCTCCCGATCGAGATTCAGCGTTCCCTGATTTCGATGCCCAGCGTGTTCGGGCGGCGCCTGGGCCCCGGGGGCCGTACCGCCTATCTCCGCGTCGCGGAGTTCACCGAATCGACGTCGGGGGAGTTCGACCGCGAACTCGACGCGATGATCGCGGGCGGCGTCACGTCGGTGATCGTCGATCTGCGCCAGAACGGCGGTGGCATCCTGCCCGCGACGGTCCACGTCGCCGATCGGTTCATCCGGACCGGAGACATCGTGAAACTCGTGGGCCGCACGCCGACCAGCAATCGCGTCGAGCGGGCGACCGACGCCGGGACGATCCCGGACTCGATCGCGCTCGGCGTCCTAGTCGACGGCCGCTCGGCCAGCGCGAGCGAGGTGTTCGCCGGGTGCATACAGGACCACAAGCGCGGTTGGTTGCTCGGCACGCGGACGTACGGCAAGTTCCTCGTCCAGAACGTGATGGAGATCCCCGGGCGTCAGGCCGCGGTCAAGATCACGAGCGCGCGCTACCTGACGCCGAGCGGTCGCTGGTACACGCGCAAGGCGAACGTGCCCGACGCCCCGCCCGCCGGCATCACGCCGGACGTGCCGGTCGAGATGTCGGATGACGACCAGAAGAAGTTCCAGCATGCCCGCACGAACGCGGACGACGCGCTCTGGGGCGCGTCGCCGCGCTATCCCGACGTCCCGGCCGACTGGATCGACCCCCAGCTCCAGCGGGCGCTCGAGCTGATCGACGGCAATCTTCTCCTCCAGGAGATCCGCGGCGACGGGGATCGAAACGGGTAAGCGCCCGTGGGACGCCCGCCGTCCCCCGAGCGTTTCCCCACGTCCACCGACACTTCACGTCCACCGACACCTCACGTCCACCGACCCTCACGTCCACAGATTATGCTCGTCCTCGGCATCGACACTTCCTGCGACGACACGGCCGCGGGCGTGGTCGAGGACGGACGCCGCGTCCTCTCGAACATCGTCTCGAGCCAATACGATCTCCACGCGGCGTTCCAGGGCGTCGTGCCCGAGATCGCGAGTCGCGCCCACACCGAGCGCATCTCGCGGGTCGTCAAGCAGGCGCTCGCCGACGCCTCGAAAACGCTCGACGATCTGGACGCCGTCGCCGTCACGACGCGACCGGGCCTGGTGGGGTCGCTCCTCGTCGGCGTCTCGTTCGCCCGCGGGCTCGCCTGGAGCCGGGGTTTGCCATTGGTCGACGTCCATCACATCGAGGCCCACGCGGTCGCCGCCCGCGCCGACCACGAGGACCTCGACTACCCGTTCGTGGCGCTGATCGCGTCGGGAGGCCACACGGCGCTCTATGCCTGTCGCGGACCGGAGGAAATCGTGCGGCTGGGCGAGACGCACGACGATGCGGCGGGGGAGTGCTTCGACAAGGTGGCCGTCCTCCTGGGCCTGCCCCAGCCCGGTGGACCCTCGGTCTCGAAACTCGCGACGGGAGGCAACGCGACGGCCGTCGCGTTCCCTCGCTATCGCGCGCCCGACGGCGGCGTCTCGTTCTCGTTTTCGGGACTGAAGACCGCCGTCCTCTATTACCTGAAGGGCCCGGGCGGGAAACGCGACGGGCCGTTGCGAGCCGATCTCCCCTGCTCGATCGCCGACGTCGCGGCGTCGTTCGAGCGGGCCGCCGTCCTGGCGCTGGTCGCACCGGCGCTCCGCGCCGCGGCCGACGAGGGGGTCCGCGATCTCGTCGTCGGTGGCGGGGTCGCCGCCAATCGCGAGCTGCGCCGGATCTTGGCCGAGCGGGCGCCGGACGGGTTGCGCGTCCGATTCCCGCGCCCGCTCCTGTGCGCCGACAACGGCGCGATGATCGCGATGCGCGGGACGGAACTCTTCCTGCGCGGGCGTCGGGCCCCGCTCGACGTCGACGTCGATCCGTACGCGGTCGCGTGACGCCGGGCGGCGAGGTCCGGCGCGCGTACGCGCGACGCCGGCTCAACGCGCGAGCTTGAACTCGATCGGCCGGTTGAGCGCCTGCGCGAGGACGTCACTCTTTCCCTCGGCACCGTGCACGTCGAGTTCGAGCGTTCCCTTGCCCTTGACGGTCACGACGACGGCCTGCTTGCGCACGCTCACCTCGACCGACGTCACCTCCTGCGCGTGACCGCGATCGAGCCCGTCGGCGACTCGCAGCATCCCGATCAACAGGCGTGTCGACGGTTTCAATCGCTCGGCGAGCGACCGCCACTCGTCGTGATCGTCCTTCGGCGCGGACTTCCTGTGATAGCGAGCGATCACCGCGAGACACTCGACCTCGTCGGGGTCGAAGCCCTGGAGTTCGGCGTTGCGCACGAGGTAATAGCTGTGGCGATGGTGACGCCGGTACTCGATGTGCTGGCCGACATCGTGGAGAAGCGCGCCGAAGTGGAGCATCTCACGCTCGACGTCGCCGAGCCCGTGGAGCCGCTTCGTCCCGTCGAAGATCGAGAGCGCGAGCGACGAGACGTGCTCGCCGTGCTCCGTCGTGTCGCCGTAACGCGCCGCGGCGTCACGGACGCTGCGCTCGCGCACGTCATGGGTCGAACGCGAGGACGGGCGTGCGGGATGGGTCGCCAGGTAGTCGAGGACGAGGCCTTCGCGCACCGCCGCGCGACACGTCCGAATTTCGGCGGCGCCGACCGCCTTCAAGACCTCGTCGACGACGAGGGTGCCGAGCGCCAGCGTGTCGGCCCTCGCGGGGTCCATGCCGGGCAGGCGTTCGCGCTTCTTCAAGGGGAGCGAGAGGAGCATCTCGGCGAGTTCGCTCACCTCGTCGGACGAGAGCCGTACGACCGACGGCAGGTCTGCGTCGGGCTCCGCTCCGTTCGACGCCAGATGAAGGCGCGCCATGGCATTCACCGTCCCCGCCGTTCCGACCACCCGCTGCACCCGTGCGGCGCGCGCCGCCCGTGCGGTGTCTTCGAGCAGCCGACGAACGTGGCGGCGCAGGCGATCCTGCCGCTTGGACCCGAACGGTCTCGTGCCGTCGAAGAGCGCGTTCAGCCGGAGGACGCCGAGCGGCAGGCTCGCGGCGAAGCGCATGGCGGTCGAGTCGGCAACGATCGTCTCCGCGCTTCCGCCGCCGACGTCGACGATCAGCGAGGGCGGGCCTCGGAGGTCGACGGCGTCGCGCACCGCGAGATAGATGAGACGCGCCTCTTCGTGCTCGCCGAGCAGCGCCACGTGCTGACCGGTCTCCCGTCGGACGAGGGCCAGAAACTGCCGCCCGTTCGCCGACTCGCGCACGGCGCTCGTCGCCGCCGCGATGACGGCATCGACTCCGCGGCGGCGCGCGAGATGGAGGAACCGTCCGATCGTCGAGAGGGCGCGCGCCTGGACCGACGCCGACAGCCGACCGTCGGCGAAGGCGCTGTCGCCCAGGCGCGCCATGTCCTTTTCACGGTCGAGGATGCGCAGGTCCCGTCCGGTTTCCGCTTCGACCACGATCATGTGGATCGAGTTCGAGCCGATGTCGATGGCAGCGATTTTCACTCGGGCCGATCCTACTCTTCGATGGCGCGCCGTCCGACGACGAATCCAGGCGTGCGACGCGTGACGCGGTCGCGTCGTTGCGTGGGCTCGAGGAACGTGTTCCCATGAAGTCGGATGACCGCCCGCCCAACCCGAGCCGTCGCGCGGATCGCGGTCCCGTCCGCGATTCGTCGTGCCTTGGTCTTCCTTTGTCCGGGCATTGTTGGAGTCGTCGCGGTCGTCGTGGTCGTCGTGGCGGGCCCGACGCTCCGAGGCGTCGCCGCGGGCGACGAGTCCGAACAGGGCACCGCGTGCTCGGTGCCCGCGTTCGTTCCCGACGATGACGCGACGCTGGTCGCGGCCTACGACGGATTGCGCCGCGGACTCGAGGAAGCGCACCTGCCGCGCGTGTGTCGTCGTCGCGTCGAAGGTAGCGACGCCGCCGCGTGGGAGCCCGTCGCGCGGGACGTGAGCGCCAGGGGCGCCGCGTTCCTCGTCGTGTTCGGACGCGGATTCGCCGATCGCGCGGCGTCGGCGCCGTTCCTGCGCACGGACGGGACGGGGCGCATTCCCTGCGTGTACGTCGACGCCTCGTCGACGGCCGCGGGCGTCGCGTGGCCCGAGCGCGCCGACCCCGCGCCGCCGTGCGCCGTCGTGCGGGCGGAGTCGCCGATCGAGGCGGCCGTCGCGGTGATCCGACGGCTCTTTCCCGCGAAGGTCAAACCGGTGGTCCGCCTCGCGTGGGAGACGGACGTGCCCGCCACGCGGGCGTGGCGCGACGCGATCGAGGCAGCGGGGGTGCGCACGCGCTTCGCCTCCCTCCCGAACGACGAGGACGCGATTCTCGACGCACCGCTCGGACTCGGAGAACGACCGCAGTCGTTCGAGGCGGCGCTCGCGCGTGCCCGTGCGTCGGGCATCCCGCTCGTCTCGCTCGACCGGGGGCGCTTTGGCAGGGGCGCGGCCGTCGTCATTTGCCCCGACGGCGCGCTGCTCGGCCGCATGGCCGCGGAAGCGGCGCGTCGGTTGCGCGACGGGGAGGGCGCCGACAAGGCGCTGCGCCTCTCGGTACGGACGGTCGAGGTGCTCGTGGACCTCGACGCGGCCGACGCGCAGGGCATTCCCATTCCACTGGCGCTGGTCGCCTCCGCCGACCGCGTCCGCACGTCGAAGGTTCGATCCAGACCGGCGGGCGAGCCGCGTGCGGGGAGCGGGAAGTGATGTCGGATGACGGTCCCTCGCGGCGACCGCGCTGGTACGGATCGCTCGTCGTGCGCACCGTGGCGCTCGTCGCGGCCGTCGTGCTGCTGCTCGGGGTCGCCGTCGTGGCGTTCATCACGCGCCGCGACCGCGACGACGCCCGCGCGACCGCCGACCGGTTGCAGCGGCTCTCCGAGCAGGAACTGCGGGGGCTCGCGTCGGATCTCGTCGCGAGTCACCAGGACATCGCGAAGGCGCTCGTCGAGGGCTTCGACGCGCGCACCCGCCAATGGCTCGAGGACGAGCCGTTCTCGCTCTATCGGGACAAGATTCACCCCGACCGCGTCGACGTCGACGCGCTTCGACAGGCGCTCGTCGCCGAAGTCAGGGCCCGCGGTCGCACGGAGCGCGACCACGTCGCGATCGTCTCGGACCGGCTCGGTGCCGAGG
>JANNRO010000305.1:0-36587 GCA_031401505.1 Planctomycetia bacterium | reverse complement strand
CGCCTCGGCGGGCGACGGCGCCCCGTGCGTGGCGGTGCGCAACTACGGTCATGCACCCATCGCGATCGGCGAGGTCGTTGACGCGATCGCGGTGCGCCTTCGAGCGGAAGTGAACGAAGGAGACGATCACGACCTCGCCCTTCCTGGGCTTGACGAGTTTCTCGACGAAGGACATTCCCATGGCTCTCGGGGGCGGCTTGGCGTCGGCCTGGACGTACTCGGCGTACTCGAGCATGCCGTGATCCCGCATGATCTTGCCCCACGCCCTCGAGAGGCGCTTGTACGCCGCGAGATTCTTCCGCTGCACCGGCAGGCAATAGAAGTCGATGCATCCGGGCATGGGACCGCGCCTCGTCGGGGGCGATCGACGCGATCGGGGCGTCGCGGGCCCGTCAATGTGCCCTCGTGCGGCTCACCCTCATTCCTCCCGACAGGCCGGGGCCCGGGTAGGCTCCACGCGGGTGTGCCGGCGTCCGTCGGCACAGGTGTCTTGGACGGTCGGGCCGCCGTCCTCCTCCGTACCGGAGGTGGGCCGTGCCTCACCGATCTCCGTTCTCGAACTACGTCCCCTTCGTTCCCGCCGCTCTGGGTCTCCTGGCCTCCACGTGGCGATTTCGAGCCCACGACAGCGTCGGCGGTCTAGCACTCGGACTCGTCGGAATCGTCCTGATGCTCGTCGTCGCGTGCTGGATGTTCCGGTCGGACGAATCGATCTGACTCCGGCTCGCGCCGGACGGCGGCAGACGGGCCCGACCGTTCGGCGTATGGTCATTCCATATGAAACGTACGACTCTTATGGTCAACAAAGTCCTGCTTGCCGAGGCGGTCCGACTGAGCGGCTCAAAGACGTACTCCGCCGTCGTGGCGCGCGCATTGGAGGAACTCGTGCGCCGCATCAAGGCGCGGACGATCCTCGAACTGGCCGGGTCCGGCTTGTGGGAGGGTGACCTCAGCGAAATGCGGGGCGATCGCCCCTCGGGTCCGCGACGTCGCCGTCGAACGACATGACGCTCGTCGACACGTCGGCCTGGATCGAGCACTTCCGCGCCCGCGGCAAGGGCGGCCTCGAGCGATGGGTGCCGTTCGACGACGTGGTCACCTGTCTCCCGGTCATCCAGGAGGTGCTGCCGGCCTTCAAGGACGACGTGGCCTACCGTCGAGCCGCCGAGGCGATGTTCTCGCTTCCGATCGTCGAATCTCCGATCGGTGCGGGCGTCTATCGAGACGCCGTCGGGCTATACCGCGCGGCCCGGCGAAGCGAGTTGATCATCCGTACATCGACCGATTGTTTGATCGCAGCCTGCGCCCTTCGGAACGATCTCGAAGTTCTCCACCGGGATCGCGACTTTCCGCAGCTCGCGAAAGTGTCGGCGCTGCGGCAGCGCGATCTCGCCCGCTGACAGCCGATCTCCTCAAGCCGGCCGTCCGTCGGATCGAGCTCCGACGCGGCTTCTGCCCTTCGCTGGATCCACGCCGTATGCCGAAGCGAGCCCCATCGGCAACGTGGCGCGGTGGTGCGAAACTGAAGCAAACGTGCCCGCCGCCGAGTTTCCCGCCGGCGGCGTAGACGAACGGTGCCTGGGTCTGCAGTCCTCGACGGGATTTCTGTGACCGCACGGGGGGCTTGCGCGTCTGGATGGAAAAGAGTTCGCCCTCCTCCTCTCTCGGACTCCGCCGGATGCCTGTCCATTCCCTGTCCGCGGTGCGGCGCGCCCGGTCGTCACTCCATGCGTAGGCCTATCCCGGGCGAGGCGATCGTCTTCACGACGTATTCCCTCGCGAGGCTCGCGCTACGGAGCCTGACCCGGGAGGAGGTCGAGGCAGTAATCAGGAGCCCACTCATGATCGTCTCGAGCGAACTTGACCCCACGGGATCGGTATTGACGCGGACTGTAGGAGGGCGGAGAATCAGCGTCGTCATGGTTCCCGAAGGCGCGCATTGGGTCGTCCTGACTGCCTGGGAGGAATTCTGATGGCACGCGCGAAGCCCGTTCGGCCGAAGTCCCCTGCGGGTCCACCGTCGCTCGAGATCGAAATCGATCCGACCGGTACGGCGATGTACGTGCGAGTCTCCGCTCGTGGTGTCGTGGTCACGCGGGAAGTCGAGCCGGGGCTCGTGGCCGACTTCGACGCCCGCGGCGCTCTCGTCGGCGTGGAGGTCATCGGGCTCAGGAAGGATCGTGTCGTCGCGATGTTCTCCTCGATTCGCGAGCGCTTTGCCCGAGAGGCGCCGAGTCTCGAGCATCTCTCGCTGATCGCGTAGGAGGAATACGGAAATACGGAGGCAGGCACGTTTTCTTCAACATCGCGACGGTCACTGGCCCGAGAAATTCGTGCGGAAGGACGCCGATCCGAAACGGAGTTGAAGAGAACGTGCCTGCCTCCGTATTCTCGTATGTGCTGGTGGTCCTCCCCGTCGAGCGCCCGTCGGCGGTGTCGGCCCTCGAATCCCGTACGATGTGCGCCGCGCTCCCGTCGTGGCTTCGCCCCGTCATCAGAGCGCACGGAGGAGTCATGCGCTACGTCGACGGCTACTTGATCCCGCTTCCAAAGAAGAACGTGAAGGCGTACGCGGCGATGGCGCGCTGGGGCCAGCGCATGTGGCTCAAGCACGGCGCGCTCGACTACAAGGAGTGCATTGGTGACGATCTGACGCCAGCGTTCGGATTGCCGTTTCCGAAGAGTCTCAGGTCGAAGCCCGGCGAAACCGTGGTCTTCTCCTTCGTGGTGTTCAAGTCACGCGCACACCGCGACCGCGTCAATGCGAAGGTGATGAAGGAGATGGCGACGATCGACATGCCCAAGAAGATGCCGTTCGACGTCAAGCGCATGGCCTACGGCGGCTTCAAAGTGCTCGTCGGCGGGTAGGGGCGGCGGTCGCCGGGCCTCGGCGCCGCGCGCTGCGGCCCGACGTCGGACAGGTGTCGAGTCCGCGACTCGTTCACGCGTCGTTCCGGTGCCGCACGGAGCACCGTCGCGGCGCGCCGTGCGGCCGAACGTCGGAACCTGCGCCCTTAGCTCAACGGATAGAGCACTGGCCTCCGGAGCCAGAAATCTGGTGGCGTCCCTCTGTTCCGGGCCTGCCGGGGTCAGTCACCGTCGACCTCCCGACGCCGCGTCAGGCTGGCGTAGAATCGGCGTCGGCCGCGAGTTCACGTGGCGGAGGTACACATGAAGTTTCGAGTCCTGATCGAGCCGGACGAGGACGGTGTCTTCGTCGCGAGTTGTCCGAGCCTTCCTGGGTGCCACTCACAGGGGAAGACGCGTGGCGAGGCCAAGGCGAACATTCAAGAGGCCATCGAGCTCTACGTCGAGTCGCTTCGAGTTCACGACGAGCCCATTCCGCCCGGGATTGCGGAAGACGTCGTGGAGATTTCGGCTTGAGCCGTCTGCCCGTGATTTCCGGCCGTGCGGCCGTGAAGGCGTTCGAACGGATCGGGTACGTCGTCGATCGCCAGCGTGGCAGCCATATCCAGTTGCGCCAACCGGTTGCACCGAATCGACGACTGACGATTCCCGATCACAAGGAACTCGGCAGGGGTTTGCTCCGTGCGCTGATTCGCGACGCTGGTTTGACGGTCGACGAGTTCGGCGCGCTTCTCCGCTGACGGCAACTGCGTCGTCGCTCCCTGCTTCGGGTCGAATTGCGACAAGCGAGTGCTGCTCGGTACTCTGTGGGGGTGGGGGCGCGGCCGTGCTGGAACCGAAGGATCCAGGTCGCCCGACCGAGGGGAAGCCTTGGCCTTGCTGTTTGGGCACCTCGGCCGGGTCCAAGCGATGCGGCCGCTCGTCGTCTACGGGTGGTGAAGCGCTAGGATTCGCGTTGTACCCGAGGATCGCCCGCATGTTCGCGAGGCCGATCAGAGCAAGGTGTACGCAATGTTTCGTTCGTCGTCGGACCACTCGACGGTCCGACAGACGATCGCTCCAACACATCCGTAAAGGCACTCAAGCTTGAGGACCGTGTGTCCCTGTAGTTGGCCAAGTGATGTCTGTACTTGCCCAAGTGTTACCGGATCGCTGTCTCCCTCGCTCTGATCCAACCACGCAACGATCGTCGCGTCGTCGGGCCCGATCTTCACTATGCGAACCTCATTGACACAGCTTTGGTCCAGAACCTTGTCCAGCCGCATGACTTGAACATCGCTTACCATGAGCATGACCCGAGTCTTGGCTACGGTTTCGAACAGAAGCAGGCAGTGCCTGACGTCTGGTGTCGGAACTCGGATCAGCCGCAAGTAAGAGTCGAACAGATTGGGGCGTGTCACTTCGCCTTCCGGATCTGACTCCGTTTGTAGCCAAGGCACAGTTCCCCGTTGCCGCTTGGGTCGCAGGAAGTCAAAGAATCCCATGGGGGTGTCCAATCGAGATCGTGTTCGGGCGAGTCGGAGCGCAGACCCCGCCAGGCGAACGGGCCCGACGGAGGGTAGCCGCAGGCGAAGTCCCGACGGGACCCCCCTTCTGCTCCTCCAACTTGTGCCCGGATCCCCGGCGTGTTCTTCTTCCCTCGCCAGTGATCCATCCCCGGTCGTTCCGGGGGTGGAGCAGAAGGTCATCACGATTCGAGGACCGGATACCCTCACGCCGTCAGATTCCGGTGGGCTTGCTGCGCAAGAAACCCAGCCCGAGTGGGCCTTGCGCGTGCCTCGATCCCACGCGCCCTTAGCTCAACGGATAGAGCACTGGCCTCCGGAGCCAGGGATAGGGGTTCGATTCCCTTAGGGCGCACCACCCCCCTTGCCTGTAAGATGACCGCTCGGCCGGAGCCGCCCCTCGGGGGTTGCTCCGGCCGAATTCGCCTCGGGGCTTCCGTCCGACGACCGCCGGTTGGCCGGCATCGAGAGATGGGTGCCCCGAATCGCGAAGTTGGGCCCTCGGCCGTAGTCCGAGGTCCCGCCCTTCGGGGGCCCGGCCGACCGCCGGGAATCCCCGCGGGTCTTTTCCCCCCTTCTTCTTCAGCAACCGACAGTCGCCTCGCGGCGGCGGAGGTTTTCCATGGCGGGTCCCCGGTGGGACGAGCTCGAGCGCGCGATCCGATCCAAGGACAGCGAGGCGGCAGAACGCCTCTGGCTCGAACTACTCGAACAGGATGGGGACAACGTCGAGGGGTTCTTGAAGGCCGGTGACGGCATCGCCGAGAAGGCCGGCGGACGGCGACAGGCGGGCGTGCTCCTGACCATGGTCGCCGACGGGTTGAAGGACAAGGGGCGCGACAAGGACTTGGTCCGCCTCTACGTTCGCCTCGCGAAGGTCGCCCCGGACGACGGGAAAATCCGTCAGTCGATCGTCGATTCGGTCCGCGCGGGCTACGCCGGACGCGCCGACTTGGAGGCGCTCCTCGAGAAGAGCGGCGTCGTCGGCGGTCAGGCGTCCGACCTCGGCAAACAGGCCGAGTCGCTCGAGCGGTATCTGCGTCTCGAACCGGGTGCGTACGTGTTCCACAAGACGGGCTGGGGCATCGGCCGCATCGCCGAATACCTCCCCGATCGCGGCAAGTGCGTGATCGACTTCCTCTCGAAGTCGGGTCACTCGATGGACATCCTGGCCGCCGCCGACCTGCTCGAGCGCCTGCCCCCCGACGACCTCCGCGTCATGGCCGCGTACCAGCGCGATGCGTTGCGAAAACTCGCCGCGACGAAGCCGCTCGACGTCTTCCGCAAGGTGATGCTGAAGCTCGAGAAGGACGCCCCGCTCCGCCACGTGAAGGACACGCTCGTCCCTGACGTCGTCGACAAGACGGCCTGGGCCGGCTGGTGGAAGGAAGCGAAGAAGCAGGCGCTGATGGACCCCGCGTTCACCGTGGGCGCCGGCACCGATCCGCGCATCACCTACGTCGAGGGCGGCACCGCCGACTTCACGACGCTCTTCCAGCGCCAGCTCTCGTTCGCGCCCACCGGGCTCGATCGCCAGCGCGTCGTCAAGGACTTCCAGAAGACCGCGGGGCAGGATCCTGCCGCGCGCGCGATCCTGGCGCAGCAGGCGAAGACCGATCTCGCCCGCGTGCATCCGACCGATCTCTCCAGCCGCATCTCGTGGGCCGTGATCGTGGCCGATCTCGAGGGCCGCAACGCGGTCGACGAGTTGGCGCCGGCGTTCGCGGGTGTTCCCGACCCGCGGCCGTTGCTCCGCTCGCTCGACTCCGACGAGGCGCGCCATCTGGCCGCGCGCGCGTGCGCCGTCGGGCGCCCGCAGGACGGCGCGCAGATCCTGCTCGACCTCGCGCTCGAAGAAGACCTGACGATCGCCGACGCCTACTCCGAGCGGGCGATCGCGGCCAAGGACACGGCGGCGGTCGATCGCCTGCTGACGCCGGTGTTCACCGATCCGATGGCGCGTCCGCTCCTCTACGAGTGGGCGACCCGCAGCCTCGTGCGCGGACGCTGGCCCGGCCGCGTCGCCGACGCGCCGAAGATCGTCGAGCAGGTGCTGCGCGTGCTCGACGGCACGGCGTACTCGGCCAAGCGGGAGAACAACGCGCGCAAGGCGAAGGCCGTCGAGGCGATGTCCAACCTGCTCGGCGACCGCAACTGCAAGCTGATGATCGACGCGGTCGCAAAGATCGACACCGAGACGGCGCGTCATTACCTGCGGCTCCTCGACCGCAACCGCGGGTTGAAGCCGCGTCCCAAGGAGAAGCTCGAGGACACGGTTCTGCGCAAGCACCCGCTGGCGCTGGTCGCGGGCCGCGCCGAGGCCGTGACCGAGGCGCCGATCACCGAGATCTACAACACGGCGGCGGGGATCGAGCGGATGCGGCGTGAGTTCGACAAGATCGTCAACGAGGACATGCCGACCAACGCGGCCGAGATCCAGCGCGCGCGCGAGTTCGGCGACCTTTCCGAGAACGCCGAGTACCACGCTGCCCGCGAGAAGCAGGGCCTCCTGATCGCGCGCAGCAACATGCTGAAGAACACGATATCGCTCGCGCGCGAGATCAAGCCCGAGATCATCCGCACCGACGCCGTCAGCGTCGGCACCCGGGTGCGTCTGCGCGATTCGACGGGCAAGGACGTGACCTACACGCTCTTCGGCCCGGCCGACATCGACATGACGAAGAACATCATCAACTACCAGACGCCGCTCGGACAGTCGTTGATGGGCAAGAAGGCCGGCGAAAACGTCAGCCTCGAGGTCATGGGCGACAAGCACAGCTACCAGGTGCTCGAGATCAAGCCCGCGATGTAGGACGGGCGGCGGTCGGACGCGGGTCCCGTCGCTCGTTCGTGGGCATCCGACGCCCGGCCGGGCCGCGTAGACTTCACGCGAGGTCTCATGCGGCGTCGAATCGAATTCGTCATCTCGCTCGTCGCCCTGCTCGGTGCCGCGCCGTCGCGAGCGCGGGCCGACGATGCCGAGGAGCGACTCGAGTTCGCGCGCGCCGTCGTAGAGAGCGCGGCCGAGAAGAAGGTCGAGGCCTACGACTTCGGCGCGAAGCGCGCGTGGTTGAACGTGTCGCGGCCGTTGACCTTGAAGGGTGATCTCAAGGGCAAAGTCGTGGTGCTCGACTTCTGGTGCTATTGCTGCATCAACTGCCTGCACATCCTGCCCGACCTCGCCTTCCTCGAGAGGAAGTACGAGGGGAAGGCGGTTGCGGTCGTGGGCGTCCACAGCGCGAAATTCGCGAACGAGAAGGACGTCGATCACATCCGCGAGGCGGTCGTGCGGAACGAAATCCGCCATCCGGTCGTCGACGACTCCGACTTCGACATCTGGAACCATTACGGGGCGGAGGGCTGGCCGCACTTCGTCGTCGTTTCGCCGACGGGGCACGTGCTCGACGCGATGGGCGGCGAGGGACACAGAAACCAACTTGACGCGTTGATCACGGCCGCGCTCGAGTACTACGGTGCATCGCCGGGCGTGCTCGACACGAAGCCGCTGCCGATCGCGCTCGAGCGTGCGACCCGTCCCGCGACCGAGTTGGCGTATCCGGGCAAGCTCGCGGCCGACGAAAACGCCGATCGACTCTGGATCTCGGATTCGAACCACCACCGGATCGTCGAGACGACGCTCGCGGGCAAGTTCCTGCGCGCGTTCGGCGACGGCGAGCCGGGGTTCGTCGACGGCGCGGCCTCGAAGGCGCGCTTTCATCGGCCGCAGGGGCTCGCGGTCGGGGGCGGCGCGCTCTTCGTCGCCGATACCGAAAACCACGCGATTCGCCGCATCGAGCTCTCATCGGGCGCCGTGACGACGATCGCGGGGACCGGCAAGCAGGGCGGCGTCGGTGAGGGCGAGCACCCGACGCCCGGCATCGCGCTTTCGAGCCCGTGGGACTTGGCGTTTGTCGGCGACTTTCTCCTCGTCGCGATGGCCGGAAATCACCAGATCTGGCGGCTGTCGCCCACGTTCGACAAGATCGCCGTCGCGGCCGGTGATGGTACGGAGCGGAAGAAGGACGGGTTCGTGTCGGGCTCCGCGTTCGCGCAGCCCTCCGGGCTCGCGACCGACGGGCGCAACCTGTTCGTGGCCGACAGCGAGTCGAGCAGCGTGAGGCAGATCACGCAGGCCTTCAACGTATCGACGCTCGCCGGAGCCAACGACGATGCCGACGATCTCTTCAACTTTGGTCTGAAGGACGGGACGAAGCACGGCGCGAAGTTCCAGCATCCGCTCGGTGTCGCGTTCCTGGGCGGGCTCGTCTGGGTAGCCGACACGTACAACCACGCGATTCGGACGATTGATCCGAAGACGGGTGCGACGAAGACGGTCTTCGGGAACGGGACGGCGGGCTCGACGGACGACCCCGCACGCTTTTCGGAGCCGTCGGGCTTCGCCGTGGTGGGGGATCGACTGTTCGTCGCCGACTCGAACAACCATCGCATCCGGATCATCGACACGAAGACCCTCAAGGTCTCGACGCTCGTGCTGACCGGCGTCCCGATTCCGCAGGCGGCGGCGAAGGCGGCGGGGGTGTCGAAGGGCGACGCGTGGCCGACGTTGCCCGACACGGCGAAGTCGACGGCGCCGGTCGCGAAGTTGAAGGCCGGTGTCGCGACGACGCTTCGGGTTCGCATCGACCTTCCCGCCGGCTGGCATCTGACCGAGGGCGCGCCGTCTTCGCTCCGCGTGGACGGACTTTCGAAGGCGATCTCCTCGCCCGTCACCGACGTCGAGACGGCAGTTTCCCTGCCCGTCGTCGGTGCCGACGTGACGTCACTTCGGGTGCGCGCGCTCTTCTACGTCTGCCAGGACGGCGGTTCGTGCCGTGTCCGCAGCATCGATGTCACGCTGCCGGTCTCGCTCGCGGCGGACGGTGCGACCGACGCGACCATCACCGATACCTTTGCCCCTTGACCGAAGGTTTTCTCGAAAGTGTCAGACACTTCCGAGAAAAACTCACTTGGCGGCGACGTCGTTGACGATGCGGGCCAGTTCGCGGATGTCGAAGGGCTTCTTGACGTATTGGAGGCCGAGCGTCTCCATCTCGTGGAAGAGGCCGTGCTCCATGATGTCGCCCGTCATGAACACCACCTTCTTGGCGAGCAGGGGCCTCGACTGCGCGAGGCGGCGATGGATGCCCATCCCGTCGAGTTCGCCCGGCATGCGGAGGTCGGTCAGCACGACGTCGTAGGCGATTCCTCGGTCGAGGCGGTCGAACGCCTCCGTCGAGTCGCGCGCCGTGTCGACGTCGTAGCCGTGGAGTTCGAGCACGTTCGTCACGACGTCGCGCACGATCTGCTCGTCGTCCACGACGAGCGCCTTGCGCGCGGGTCCCTGATTGTCCGATCGCGTGGCGGGGCGGTCGTCCGACCTCGGGACGGTCTCCCCCGTCGGCGCGAAGGGAACGCGCACGGTGAACGTCGCGCCCGCACCCGAGTCGGCCTCTTCGGCCACGATCGTGCCGCCGTGGTCGGCGACGATGCCGTAGCACAGGCCCAGCCCGAGCCCCGTCCCGTGTTCGCGCGTCGTGAAGAAGGGGTCGAACACGCGGCCGAGCAGGTGCCGCGGGATGCCCGGTCCCGTGTCGCGGACCTGGATGACGATCTCGGCGCCCTTCAACCTCGTCGAGAACGTCACGCGGCGCACGGGGCAGGCCGACTCGACCATCGCCTCGCGCGCGTTGGAGGCGAGGTTGATGAACACCTGCTGCCATCGGCTGACGTCGAGCAGGATCGCGGGCACGCGCGAATCGAAGTCGCGCACCATCTCGACGTTGTCCATCCGGAACTGGTACTCGTTGAGCGAGATCACGCTCTCGATGATCTCGTTCACGTTGGCCGAGACGCGCTCGGAGCGCGACTGCCGCGCGAACGTCAGGAGATTCTCGACGATCTTCTTGCAGCGCCGTGCGTTGCCCTCGATCTTCTCCATGTCGCGGCGAGACCATTGCTCGCTCGGACGCGAGAGAAAGAGCTGTGCGAAGCCCAGGATCCCCGACAGCGGGTTGTTGAGCTCATGGGCGACGCCGCTCACCATCTCGCCCATCGCCTTCAGCTTCTCCGACTGGTGGAGTTGGTTCGCGAGCTCCTTCTCGCGGGAGATGTCGCGGGCGAGGACGAGCACGCCCTTCCTCGTCCCCCCGTCGGCGACGAGCGGCTGCATCTCGGCCGAAACCCAGCGGACGCCGCCGTCGGCGTGCACCGCACGGAATTCGATGCCGCGGCGCGCGCGTCCGGCGGCGGCGTCGACGCGCGCGGCCTCGAAGAGGCCGCGGTCTTCCGGTGCCGCGAGATCGCGGGCGTTGGCGAAGCGCGAGAGGGCGGTCGTGCGGTCGTAGCCCGTCACGTCGGAGAACGCCGGGTTGGCGTAGGAAATGCGGCCTTCGGCGTCGAGCTGGAGGACGGCGATGGGGGCCGACTCGACCAGCGAGCGGTACTCTTCTTCCGAGTCGCGCACGCGACCGAAGAGGCGCGCGTTCTCGATCGCGATCGCGAGCTGGTTGGCCGCCGTGTCGAGGACCACGACGTCGGACTCGCCGAACGCGCCGATCAGGTCGCTCTCGACGTTCAAGACGGCTTCGACGACGCCCGCGATGCGGATCGGCACCGCCACCTCGCTCTTCGTGTCGCTCCACCAGTCGATGTAGTCGGCCTCGCGCGAGACGTCGTCGACGCACACCGTGCGCCCGGTCTTGACGGCGCGTCCGACGATGCCCTGGTCGAGCTCGATGCTGACGTTGCGGGGCTCGGTCCGGTCGTAGCGCGACGACTGGGCGCGCAGCTGGATGCGCTTGGTCGCGCGGTCCACCACGAACAGCGTGACGTGGCGGTAGCCGAACGTGCGCTGGATGTCGACGACGGCCTGCCTCAAGAGGAGGTCGGGGTTCAGGATCGAGTTGACCTTGCGGCCGAGGTCGCTGACGAGCTGGAGTTGCTCGAACCGGCGGTGCTCTTCGGTGCGCGACGCGACCGCGCCGAGCGCGGCGCCGGCCAGGAACGCCGCTTCCGACACGCGTTCGTCGATTTCGTCGGCCGTCGCGTAGGGCAAACGCACGCCGACGACGCCGAGCGCACTGTCGCCCGTCCGGATGGGCGCGTAGATCACGCCGTGCGTGCTGGCCCCCATGCCCGGGGCGGCGAGCTCGGGGGGGACCGTATCGTGGCGGGTCGCGCCGTCGGTTGCGATCGCGGCGCCCCAGGGGGTCCCGACGCGCGGGATGCGATCGGCGTGGACCGGCGTCTGCGCGAAGGTGCCGACACCCCCGGTCAGGTGAAAGCACCGGTCACGCGTGGAGCACTCGCGGGCCTTCGGGCACGACACGCAGCGGTCGCCCGGACCGAGTACGTAGACCCTCGTGCTCGCGCCGTGAATCGTCCGGGTGATGTGCTCGGCAAGCCGGTCGGCCACCGTTTCGGCGGTTCGGGCGGCCGACAGCTCCGCGAGGAGGTGGCCGAGCGAGCTGCGACGGACTTCCGTCCGCTCTCCGGTAGGGGGGGCTTCACCCGACATGGATCAGGGATTCTAGCCCCGCCCGAACCCACCCGACGTCCGTTCTGTTCGGCTCTTGCTCGGCGCGTCGCCTACGGCCGACGAGCCAGGCACCGCCGGGCCGTCTGGATGCCGACGCCGAGCGGCCACGCGAGCGCCACGAGCCCGACGAGCAGTCCGACGACGACCCAATTGAGCGCGAACGAGGGCAGGAACGCCAGGCCGAGCGCGACGGTCGCGGTCACCGAACGCTTGAGCGGTGACGCTTCGGCGCCCCGCGGTCCGAGCAAGCGCTCGCCGAGCAGCGGGATGCCACCGAGCACCCCGGTGAGGAAGAGCAGCAGGGACGGGACGCCGAGCACGATGGCGACGGTCGTCGAGATCGCGGGAACCCCCGTGCGCTCGGCGCCGATGAACGCGAACAGCACGCCTCCGAGCGCGAGGCTGCCGATGACCAGCATTCGTCCGGCCGACGCGGGACGCGCCGCGGCGTCGACGGCATCGCGGGCGCGAGGGATGACCACGCCCAGGAGCGCGATCGTGCAGCCGATCCCGGCCGACGCCAGGAGCCCCGCGAGCACGATGGCGACGATCGCGGCGATCGCTGCGCCCGGATGATTGGACCATTGAGCGTTCGACAGACCCTTCTCGAGCGACGACGCACCCTCGCCGGCCCACGCGGCGGGCGCGATCGCGCACGCGAGCGCGGCGAACATTGCGAACCCGATCAGCGATCGCCCGATCGACAGGGGCCGCATCACGACGATCTCCCGGAGTCGGACTGCGGTCCCGTCGAATATTCGGGTCCTCTCGCAAAGTCGCCGCCGCGACGGCGTGCTCCGAGGACCGCTGCACCGAGCAGTACGAGCGAACCGGCGGCCAGCGCGGCGGGGCTTCCCGGCATCTGATCGGGGACCGCCGCGATCGAACGAACCGATGCCGACGTCGAAGCGCGCGCCGCCGTCGCCAGGTCGAGAATCGACGCAACCGTCCCTGCGTCCACCGACGTACCCGCCGAGCGACTGAGCGCGTCGAGCCCATCGCCGGTCGTCGCCGTCCAGAGACCACCGATGCCGGCGCCGATCGCGAGCAACGCGGCGGCCGCCATCGCGACCAGACGACCCGGGCGAACGCGACGAAACCCGACGCCAAGAGGATCTGTCGCAAAGGTTGCCCGCGCAACGGGACCGGCATCCGACGCGGACGGGGCAGGCAGTGGCTCGATCGCGATGCGGGCGAGCACGGCCGAGACGAGGCCGAGCGGGAGGGGCAGGAGCGCGTCGGACTCGAGCAGTCGATCGAGTCGAGCGTCGTGTTCGCGTGAGGCGGGATCCGGAGGCGGCGGGGGCGGGAGCGGGGGCGACGACATGGGTTCAGCCTTTCGTACCGCCCGCCGCGCGGTCGGTTTCGTTCGTGTCGGGTTCGGTCAGGAGGCGGGCCAGCGCCGCCCGTGCCCGGTGGAGGTGCGTCTTGACGGTCGCCTCGGGTTCGTCGGTGATTTCGACGATTTCCTCGAGCGAGAGGCCGTGGGCGTAGCGCAGGACGGCGGTCATCCGATAGATCTCGGGCAGGGATTCGAGGGCGGCTCGCACGCGGGCCGTGTCGCCCGACTCCGAGCTGTCCGACGTCCGAGCGGGTGCCGCCGGGTCGATCGTCCGTGGATCGCCCCGGTGGGAACCGTCGGCGCCGTCCGAGCCGTCGGCGAGGCCGAACGCCACGGGGCGGCGTCGTCGTTCGACGAGCCGGTTGCGGCAGAGATTCGACGTGATGCGCAGGAGCCAATGGCGGAAGGGCCGGCGCGGATCGAAGCGGGGAAGCGCGCGGAATGCGTTCAAGAACGCGTGCTGGGAGACGTCCTCGGCCTCCGTCGCGTCGCGCAGCATGCGGCGGGCGAGGTCGTGCACACGGCGGGCGTACCGGGCGACGAGGAGCGAGAAGGCCTCGCGGTCTCCCGCGAGAACCTGTGCCACGGCGGCAGCGTCGGCCTCGGCATCGCGATCGATCACCGCCTCGCTGTACCACGAGCGCCGATTCGGGTTTCGCCCCGGGCGTCCCCTTCGATCGGGGCTATCGTCCTGCGATGGACCGCCCGCCTCCGCCCCGATCCGCGATCGTCGTGCACGGGGGTGCCTGGGCGATTCCCGACGACGAGTGGCGGGCCCACCGGGACGGCGTCGAGCGGGCGATTCGCGCGGGGTGGGCGGTCTTGCAGGAGAACGGCAGTGCGCTCGACGCGGTCGAGGCGGCGATCGTCGTGCTCGAGGACGATCCGACGTACGACGCCGGAATCGGCAGCGTGCTGACGCGCGACGGGCACGTAGAGATGGACGCGGCGATCGTCGACGGCCGGGGGCTCGACGCCGGCGCGGTCGCGTGCGTGCGGGACTTGAAGAACCCGATCCTGGCCGCGCGCCAAGTGTTGCAATCCGATCACGTGCTCCTGTCGGGCGAGGGAGCCAGCGCGTTCGCCCGGTCACGCGGCATCGTCGCCTGCGAACCGGCGTCGCTCATCGTTCCCCGCGAGCGGGCGCGACTTGCGCGGTTGCTCGCCGAAGAACTCGGGCGGGAGGTCGACCCGCGCGAGGCGTTCGGCCAGCCGGCGGCCGAGCGTCCGAACGGTACGGTCGGCGCGGTGGCGATCGATCGGGGGGGCAACATCGCCGCCGGAGGCTCGACCGGCGGGACGCCCGGAAAGCTGTCCGGGCGCATCGGCGACACGCCGATTCCGGGGGCGGGGCTCTACGCCGACAATCGACTGGGCGGGGCCGCGTGCACGGGCTGGGGCGAGGGCATCCTGCGGATCGGGCTCGCGAGGAACGCGGTTTCGCACCTGCGCGATTCGGCCGGGCAGGACGCGGCCTGGCTTGCGGTGCGCGAGATGGACGACCGCATCCAGGGCAAGGGCGGCGTGATCGTGCTCTCGCGCGACGGGTCGCTCGGCTTCGCGTTCAACACGCCGAGGATGGCGGTCGGCTACATGGACGGCGAGATCGCCGATCCGTGGATCATCGGCAACGACAACCGCTAGGGCGCTCGGACGTCGTCGCATCGCGGTGCGATTCTCACTCTCCGGAGAGTGTCTGACACTCGCCGGAGATTGAGAAGCGGTCAGCCGCCGATGTAGCTCATCTCGACGCGGGGGAGCGCGGCGGTGGCGGAGCCGCGCAACTCGGAGTAGCGGTCCCCGCGCGCCGACCAGATGCGCGTGATCTCGGCAGCCAGCGTGTCGTCGGAACAGCCCGAGCGAACGAGCGCCTTCAGATCGTGGCCCTTGGTCGCGAAGAGGCAGGTGTAGAGCGAGCCGTCGGCGGAGAGGCGCGCGCGCACGCAGTCGCGGCAGAACGCGCGCGTCACGCTCGCAACCACGCCGATCTCGCCCGCGCCGTCGACGTAGCGCCACGACTCGGCCGTGTCGCTCGAGAGGGCACGGCCCGTCGGCTCGAGGGGGAACGCGCGGTGGACGGCCGCGACGATCTCGGACGCCGAGACGACGTCGTCCATCCGCCACCCGTTCGTCGTGCCGACGTCCATGTACTCGATGAAGCGGACGACGTGCCCCGTGCCCCGAAACCGCGTCGCCATCGGCACGATGCTCGCGTCGTTGACGCCGCGCTTGACGACCATGTTGATCTTCAACCGCGCGAAGCCCGCCTTCTCGGCGGCTGCGATGCCATCGAGCACCTTCGCGACCGGGGCATCGGCGTCGTTCATGCGGCGAAAGACCGCGTCGTCGAGCGAGTCGAGGCTGACGGTGAGGCGGGAGAGCCCGGCCGCCCGCAGCGCGTCGGCGTGCCGATCGAGCAGCGCGCCATTCGTCGTGAGCGTCAGGTCGAGACCGTCGATGACGGCAAGCAACCCGACGAGGCGCGCGATGTCGCGGCGCACGAGCGGCTCGCCGCCCGTCAACCGGATCTTCTTCACCCCGAGCCCGGCGAAACTGCGCGCGAGTCGCGTGATCTCCTCGAAGGAGAGCACCTCGCTCCGATCGAGGAACGCGTGATCGGGGCCGAAGACTTCCTTCGGCATGCAGTAGACGCAACGGAAGTTGCACCGGTCGGTGACCGAGATGCGCAGGTCGCGGAGCGGACGTCCGAAGGTGTCCAGCAGGATCGCCACGCCGCAATCGTACGCGAGGAGCGAGGTCAGGCCCGTGCGCCGCGCAGCGCCGCGATGACGTCGTCGATCGGGGCGTCGTCGTCGGCGTTCTGGTTGCGCCACGCGAAGAGGAGCCGGTCGCCCGGTGCCACGACGAGCGTCCCGCCGAGTTGCCACGGGTCGCCCTCGACCTTCCCCTGGCGGAAGCCCTCCCGGCGGGCCTTCCACGCGTTCCTGAGCATCCGGAAACTGAAGAGATTCCATGCCCTCAGGCGCCCGAGCGCGACGGCCTTGTAGGCGAGCCCCTCACGGTCCACGAAGAGCGGGCCCGTGTACTTCGTCGATTCGCGAAATCCCCTGGCGAACAGGGCAGTGCCCAGGCCGACGACGGCGATCGACCCGCCCGCCGCACGGATGTCCGCTTCGCGCTTCATGAGATCGGCGACCCGCCGATGGCAGAACACTCAGCCGTAGTGGCGCAGGAACGTGAGGACGACCGCGCGGTCTTTCCAGACGTCGCCGACCCGGGCCGGGCGTCCGTCGTCGTCGACAAGGACGAGCGTTCCGAGCGCGAGGACGCGGTCGTCGCTCATGGGCGCGTGATGGCTGTCGGACGCTGGCCGGCCGGCACCACGAACGACGCCCCGAGAGTCAGGAGCGGCCTTCGTCGAGGATCGAGCGCGGCGGGCCCTTCAGATCCCAGACGAGGCGCGTGAACGAAAGGAGGCGCAGGATGTAGTGCGAGAAGTCGACCTGCCACCAGCGGAACCCCTGGCGTTCGGAGGCCTGGAACCGGTGGTGGTTGTTGTGCCAGCCCTCGCCGAACGTGTAGATCGCGACGATGGGATTGTTGCGGCTCTTGTCGGTCGTGGCGTACGGGCGCGTGCCCCAGAGGTGGAGCACGGAGTTCACCGACCACGCGCAGTGATAGACCATCACCGTCGAGATGGCGAAGCCCCAGACGAGGAGTTGCATGCCCGAGGTGCCGAGTTCGGGAGACGACACCGCGAGATTGGCGCCCAGGCGGTAGACGAAGAAAAAGAGGATGACGGGCGGAACCCAGTGGAACCGGTCGAGGAGTCGCAGTTCCCACGCGGGGTAGAGATCGGGGATGCGGGCGATGTCGATCTCGGAGTGCGCGCCCTTCAGGATCCAGCCGATGTGCGCGTGCCAGAAGCCCCGCTGGATCGGGGAGTGCGCGTCGGCCGGACGGTCGCTCTCCTTGTGGTGGTGGCGGTGGACCGACGCCCACCAGAGCGGACCCCGTTGGAACGCGAGCGTGCCGAGGACGCCGAGCACGAAGCGGAAGGGGCGGCTCGTCGAGTAACTGCGGTGGGAGAAGTAGCGGTGGTAGCCGCCGGTGATCGCGAACATGCGGAGCACGTAGAGCGCGAGGCAGACCGCGGCGGCCGTCCAGCTGGCGCCGACCCAGATCACGCCGAGACACGCGAGGTGGATGCCGCCGAAGTAAAGGACCGGAAGCAGACGATAGCGGTCGTCGTTCGCCGCCGCGGCCACCGGAACGGCAGTCAATACCGGGGCGGACGCGGGGATCGGGGCCGACTCGACGACGGGTGACATGGGTTGTGAGAATACCCGTGGATTGCAGGTGGCGCCCGAGGAATTCGCCGGGAGCCCGCACCGCACGCGCACGGCTCGAATCGGCGGCGGGTCCGTCGTCCGACGCCTACGTGCCGGCGCGAAACGAGCTCACTTCATCGCCGGATCGACGGTGCCTCCGCCGGAGTCGGCGTCGGGAACGTGGATGAACTCTCCGTTGTTCTCGGCCGCGAGCTTGCGGAGGAAGTCGAGGTCGACGCCCATGTTGCCCATCGCGATCACGTTCAGTTCGACCTTCGCGAACCGGTTGACGTCCCGCATCCACGAGAGGATGGTGTCGGGGTCGGTGATCTCGCCGCGCGTGGGGGTGCCGTCGGTCAGGAAGTAGATCGTGTCGGGGATCGGGTCGAGTTCGGCCGTCAGCGTGGACCGCTCGTGGAGACCGACCGACGCCCTGAGCGCGCCGAAAATGTTGGTCTCGTCCTCGAGGGCCGCGTTCTGGATGGCCGACATGGCCGCGTCTTTCATGCCGCCGGCGACGACGAGGGCCTTCTGCCAGGGGTTCACCCTCGTCGAGAAGAATACGATGTTGAACCGGGAGCGGGGATCGAGCTTCTCGACGCACTGGCGAGCGGCCTGCTTGGCGACCGAGATCTTGGTGCCCGACGACAGCGAACCGAGCATCTTCTGCGCTTCGGGGGGCACCTTGATGAACGTGTCCATCGAGAGCGAGAGGTCGAGGACGAACAGGAGGCTCGCGCTGAAGATGCGCCGGCCGTAGTAGGTCGGCTCGTCGGGGCGCAGCGGCTTGGGCTTGGCGTAGCGGTCGTCTTCGGGATTGACGGGGGGTAGGTCCTTCGGGATGCCCGACGGCTTCTGCTTCTTCCACCAGTTCCGCCACGTCTGCGCGTTCTCGCCGAACGTCTCGTGGGAGACGGCCTTCAACGCCGCGTGGATTTCGCGGTGGAGACGTCCCCCCTCGCTCTCGAGCCGCTCGATCAGCGGGTCGATGGCGTCCTTGTCGCCCATCTTCGAGAGCGCCCGGCAGGCGGTCAGGCGCACCTGCCAATCGGACGCCTCGAGGCGCTTCGTCACGGGGATGGTCGCCCTCGAGGTCACCATCCCGTACCCCGCCATCGCGTCGGCCTTGGCGATCCACGCCTTCGGGTTCGAGTCTTCGATTTTCGCGACGAGGACGGCGGCGGTCGCCGGGTCGCCGATGTCGGAGAGCGCCCGGGCGGCGTTCGCGCGCACGAGCCAGTGCGCGTCGTCGAGGAGCGCCTCGAGGCCGAGGCGGGCGGGCGCGTACTTCAACATGCCCATCACGCGCGCGACGTGCGCCTTCGTCATGGTGTCGGCGCTCGACATCCCCGTCGACCGCATCCACTCGATCACCTCGGGGGCGGTCGTCTTCGCGAGCAGCATGACGACCGTCTCGCGGACGAGATCCGAGTCGAGCGAGAGCCTCGAGAGGACCAGCTCCGCGGTCTTGACGTCGGCCACGTGGTCGAGCCCGCGGATCAACGCGGCGAGAATCTGGATGTCTTGTTCGCTCTGGATCCGACGCCGCGCGGCCCCGCTCGGGCCGTCGACGTCGGCAACCAGCGCGTCCTTCTTCACGTCGGCCATCGTCTTGCGCTTGCCGAGCATTCGATCGGCCCAGCGCTTGTCGAACTCGTCGGGAGACATCCCGAGGCCCTGCTGGAAGGCCGGCGCGGGGTCGAGCCCGTCGCGAATGCCCTTCAGCGTCTCGAGCCAGCGCGCGCGGTCCTCGCGGAGCATCACGTCCATGTAGGACCACGAACGGATGTGGTCGTCGCTCGACAGGTGCGACTCGGACGTGTGCGCGAAGAGCTTTTCGATGGGATCGCGCCGCCCCGCCGCGATGGAGCGCGCCTTCTGGTCCCAGTCTTTCCCGCTGCCCTGCGATCCCTGGCCCTCGTCGAAGCAGAAGACGGTCCAGTCGACGAAGAGCGGCTCGATCTTGCACAGCCAGTCGGCGGCGCCCGCGAACGCCCACTTGGGGCAGCGGCGCACGTCGGGGTCGACCTTGTGCCACATGGAATAGAGGAGGTGCCCGATCATGTGGCGGCAGTACGCGTGGAGGTCGCGGTCGTTGCCGTAGTCGTCGGCCGAGGTTGCGAAGCCGTTGACGCAGAACCCGCCGGCGACCTTGCCCACACCCGCGCCGTAGAGCATGTTCGTCTTGGCGTTGCCGAAGTACGCGGCCTGCCAGCCCTCCATCTTCGACTTGCGGTCGGCGAGATAGATGCCGGTCTTACCCGTTGTCCCCATCGGGCCCCAGACGCTCGTGAAGTCGTCGTAGGCGATCTCGGCGCGCTGAAGGAAGAGGTGGACGATCTCGTGCTGGTCGGCGACGCGGGGTGCACCGCCCTGCGTCAGGAGCTTCAACCGGGGGATGTCGGTGGCGAGGTAGAAGTGCTCGCTCCAGCCGACCGACATCGCCTTCTTGGGCGAGTCGCCCTCGAGCGCCTTCTGCTTGCGCGCCTGCGGGAGCGACGACTTGTCGGCGAGCCCCGGGAGCCCGTCACACGAGGTGCACTCGGTGTCGAGCAGGCACGTCGCGCAGGTGATGCCGTAGGAGGCCGCGTGACGCTTCCAGAAGCAGGGTGGTTTCTGCGAGCCGGTGCAGTCGGCGCCCCACCCGTCGGGTCGCTCCTTCGACGAGCAATCGCCGCTCGACGCACAGAGCCCGCAACGGCAGGGGTCTTCGGGCGGGCGCAGCGGCGTGCGGAGGTAGTGCCAGCAGGCCTTCCCCGCCGAACACCCGCAGTGGCCGGGCTTCATCCGGTCGACCGGCCCGTCGTCGGCGCCGACGGGGAGGGCCAGGATGCCGACCCAGCCGAGGAGCAGCGCGTAGGAGATCGTGCGAAACGGGAACTGCATGCGCGAAGACCTCGGGACCCCTCGATCGTAGCAACGACCCGGACCCGCCGGGGGGCGGCGCCCCGTCGCCGAATCGCGTACGGGACCTGCGTCCGACGCCGGCGTCGGACGCAGGTCCCGCCCTCGATTCGACAACTTCCCTTTCCACCCCTCCCCGCACGATTCCGCACGCTTGCGCCCGTCTCCGCACGCTCAGCGACGGAGCAGGCTCGAGACGTCGGCTCCGACCGCAAGATCGCGGGGTTTCCTGCGGGGTCGGAAGAGCCGCGCCCCGGACGCGCCCGTGACGCGGGCCTTTCGGCCCTCGACGCGCAGGATCGAACCCTCGCGCAGCGCCAAAATCGGCGCGTCGTTCATCTCGTGGAACTCGGTCAGGCGCACGTCGCGCGTCTCCCCGCCGTAGGGCTGGTACCCGCGGCCGGACTTCAGGAAGAAGGCGCCGTCCACGTAGTGCGGATTGATCTGGAACGGGACGAGGTCGAGCGCCCCGGCCGACTTCGGCCAGACGATCGGCATGTCGTTGGTCGTGCGGATCGTCGGACACGCGAGATTGGTGCCGGCGCTGATGCCGATGAAGGGCATGCCCGCCTGGACCCGGCGACGGATCGGTTCGAGCAAGCGGAGTCGCTCGAGCGCGTCGAGCAGGCGGAACGTATTGCCTCCGCCCACGAAGATCGCGTCCGCGCGTTCGACGGCCCGCTTCGGATTCCCCGCACGGTGGATGCCCTCGATCTCGCGTCCGGCGTGGAACGCGCGCTCGACGATCATCTTTACGTACTTGTCGTGGTCGGCCAGCGCGTACGGGACGAAGAGCACGCGGGCGATCGGTCCCAGGAAGTCGTGGAACTCCCGGCCCCACGCCTCACGCCGCTTCGGTGTCGAGAGACCTCCGCTTCCGAGCAGCAATCGCATGGCGCTTCTCCGTCGTGGGTTGTGAGTGGTGGGGCGAGAATGCGGCCGGTCACTTGGGCGCCGTCTTGCCGGGCGGAGCCAACGCCTTCGCGATCTGGTCGATCCACGATGACGTGTCGTCGTCGAGACGGCCGTCGGCCTTCAGTGTCCGGAGCGACGCGATCGCCGCCTCGAGCAGCGTCCGGCCCTCGGCCGCCCTCGCAGGAACCTCGAGCAGCGCCTCACCGAGCCGCCACCGCGTATAGGCGAGGTCGGCGGCCCACCCCCAATGGTCGGCCTTCGACCGTGCGAGCGATTCGATGATCGCGAGCGAGGCCCGGTGCGAGGCGGCGGCTTCGTCGGGTCGGGCGAGCAGGCGAAGCGTCCTGCCGATCCGGTTGTGGACGACCGAGACGTTGCGGCGAAGTTCCAATTCGGCGGGCGTGCGCGCGGCCTCCTTTTCGGCGAACTCGAGCGCCTCCTTCTCGACGGCGAGCGCGTCGGCGAACTCGGCCGCTTCGAGCAGGAGCGCGTCGTAGGCGTCGCAGGCGGCCGATGCGTTCTTCTCGCGCGCGGCGTCGTCGGGGTTCTGCGCGAGAAACGCTTTCCAGACGTTGAATGCAACGCGGCGATGGGGGAGCGCTTGCGCGATCTCCTTCTTCGCCTCGTGGATGCGCGCGACGCGCTCGTGAGCGATGGCGAGGCTGCGGACCCATGCGACGTTCGTCTCGTCGGTTTCGACGACACGGTCCGCCGCCTTCAACGCGGCCTCGTAGGCGCGCAGCGCGTCGTCGAGGCGTCCGAGTTGCTCGAGCACCTCGCCCAGATTGCCCGCCGAGATGCCGAACGCGTGGCGCGCGTTGACGTCGGAACCGTCGGCCTCTACGACCGCCTCGCGGATCTGGACGGCCTCCTCGTAGGCCCTCGCCGCCGCGTCGAGATCGCCCTTCTCCTTCTCGAATGAGCCGCGCGAGTCGAGCATCGTGCCCACGAGCGCCTTCCACCGGATCTCGTCGGGCGCGCTTTCGAGCAGCGTGCGCGCGGTCGCGAGCGCCTCCTCGAAGGCCGTGCCCGCGCCCTCGAGGTCGCGCTTCGCCTCGAGGATGTCGCCTCGGTTGGAGAGCGTCAGCGCGAGCGACCGGCGATGGTTTTCGACGTCGGGGCCACCCTCCTTGACGAGCGCGCGCAGGATGACGAGCGACTCGTCGAACGCCGCGAGCGCCTCGTCTTCGCGCTCGAGCGAATGGAGCGACGCCCCCGTCTTGTTGAGGTCGACCGAGACGTCGTGCCGGAGGTTCTGGTTGGCCGGGTCCTCCACCGAGAGCCGCCGCGCGATCGCCAGCGCCCGACCATAGGTTTCGAGCGCTGCCTTGTGGTCGCCCCGGTCGTCCTGGACGTCGCCGAGGATGTCGAGCGCGACGCTCTTGTGTCGCAACGACTCGCCGGTCAGCGACTCGGCGGGCATCTGGTCGAAGAACTCGAGGGCCGAACTCGCGACCTTCTCGAGGGCATCGAGTTTGCCGAGCGGTTGGAGCGAGTCCCGCACCTGGAACACGAGGACGTTCATCACCGCTTCGGCGCGGGAGAGGTGGGCCTTGGCGAGCGTTTCGGCCGAGAGCGCCTTCTCTTCCGCCGTTTTCGCGATTTTGAGCGCGCTGTCCGCGATCGCCTTCTGCCCCATCGCGTAGGTGCTTTGGACCTTGGCGTCGAACGCCTCGGCGTCGGCGCGGCGGCGCTCGGCGTCGGCGCGGTCGCGTTCGGCCCGCATCGCGACCTCCGCGGTCTCGGCCGTCACACGCTTTGCGTCGATCACCTTCGCCACGAAGAAGCCCGAGGCCGTGCCGACGACCAGCACGCCCGCCGCGACGCGCGTCAGGATCCGCCGCCGAGCGGCCGATTCGCGCTCCCTGATGCCGCGCTCGCGGAAGGCCTTCGCGCCCTCGAACACCGCGATCGCCCGCGGGTCGCCCGGGCGTCGCTCGAGCAATTTCGTCGCGGCACTCGACGCGCGGTCGAGTTGGCGCAGCAGCGCATCGCCTGCGAGCCCCTCGGCCGCTGCGAGCGCCGTCTCGGCTTCTCTCAGGTGCCCTTCGTTCTCCCGCTCGACGGCGCTCGCGCGCTGCCACGCACGCACGCCCGTCGCCAAATCCCGCGCCGACTCGACGCGCACGAGGCGATCGCGCGCGAGCGCCCGCGCGCAGAGCGCGTCCAATTCGGGCGGGACCGCGGGTTCGACCGTCCGAGCCCGCGGGGCGTCCTGTCCGACGACGCGCTCGAGCCACCTCATCACGTCGGTCGTCGCGAAGGGCAGCACGCCCGTCAGGATCTCGAAGAGCAGGACGCCGAGCGAATAGACGTCGCTCAACTCGTCGACATGATCGAGGTCGCCGGCCGCGGCTTCGGGCGACATGTATCCCGGCGTGCCGAGCACGCCTTCGACCGTCCGCGTGCCCGACGAGACGTTCTTCAGGCGAAACACCGTTTGCGCCGAAGAAATCGGACGCCGGTCCCCTCCGCGGATCTTGGCGAGCCCCCAATCGAGGACGATCACCTCCCCGAACTCGCCGAGCGCCACGTTGTCGGGTTTGAGATCGCGGTGGAGGATGCCGCGCGCGTGCGCGTAGGCGATCGTGTCGCAGACCTTCAGGAACGGTTCGAGAAGCGCCAATCGATCGTCGCGGGACGTCGCGTCGTTCATCGCCGACCTGAGCGTGCGGCGGCCCTTCACGTAGCGCATCGTGTAATAGGGGACGCCCGCCTCGGTCTGGCCCAACTCGTAGACCGGGATGACGCCCGGATGCTCCATCATCCCGGTCACCATCGCTTCGCGCAGGAACCGCGCGCGCAGCTCGCCGAAGGACGTCCTCGCCTCGTCGTCGTCCGCCCTGGGCGGTGCGACGTCGAAGGGCGTCGTCGTTCCGCGGGAGCCCTCGCCCGCGCGCACGATTTTCATCGCGACCTGACGATGAAGATCCGTATCGAGTGCGAGATAGATCGCGCCCATGCCGCCCTCGGCGACGGGTGTGAACTCCGTGTAGCGCCCCTTCGCGACGGGGCGAAGGGGCTGGGTCTCGTAACTCGGATCGGAACCGGGGTCGGTCACGCACAGCTCCGCGAGGGCACGCGAGGGGGAGGGTACCCGTTCCGGTCGCGTGCGGCGCGGGTCGAAGGAGCGGCGCGAGCGGCCGCTTCCCGAGGCGGTCCCGGCTCGCGGCGCCCTTCGATTGGTTCGCCCGCCCGCGTACTCTTTAGCGCCGATGCCCGCCCTACGACGCCTGTTCCTCGGATCGGTCGTCGGGCTGCTCGCACTCGGATCGTCGGTCACGCCGTCCCGCGGTGACGACGACCGACCGCTGCCGGGCGAGGGCGCGGCCGTCGAAGCGCGGGCTGCCGTCGCGGCGAAGAACTTCGCCGCCGCCATCCCGCTTTTCTTCCGTGCGATCCGCGAGGAGACCGAATACGGCGCGAAGTACGGCCTGCGCGACGAGGTGTTGGCGCTCCCTCCCGTGCCCGCGCGCGACCCGTCACCGCGAGAAACCGCCGTCGTGACGGCCCGGGTCGCCGAGGAGCGGCTGCGCGACGTCGAGCGCAAGGCCGGCGAGCTCGATGGCAAGGGCTCGATTCGGGCGGCGCGGCTGCTGTACGTGCGCCTTCAGGGTCTCGACGGGGTCACGACCCCGCAGTCCGAGGGGCTCGGGCGGGCGATCGAGCGGATCGACCGCAAAATTTGTGACGACGCGACGGCGGAGGAGAAGGACGCGGCGAAGGCACTCGAGGGCGAGCCGAAGGACGTCGCGGGCGCGCTCGTGCGCGCGACGAAGGCGGGCGAAGAGAACAACGGGCGCGTGGCGCTCCGGGTCTATCAGGCGGTCACGTTCTCGGCGTTCGCGACGCAGGCGCAAAAGGACGCGGCGCGCGACGCCGCCGTCGCGCTCCGGGCCAAAATGGTCTCCGCCATCTCCGACGACGAAAAAAAGGCCGCGGACACGATCTGGGACGACCCGCATTGGAAGGGGATCGCGTCGTCCCTGTCCCACGAGTTCATCTTCATCGGCGCGCGCGACTTCGTCACCACGATCACGCCGTCGGACCGCATCCACATGGATCTGGCGTGCGTCCTGCTGGGCGACCTCGTCGGGCGCGACATGACCGAGGACGGCGAGCGGTTGACGATCTACTACAAGGAGCGCTTCGACTTCGCGGGTGGCATCGGCGGCGGAAAGCGGATCGACATCGGCAACAAGGCGATCGGCAAGCCCATCGCCGCGCCGCTTCACTACCACGAACTGTCGCACTGCGTCTTCGACGTCGGGCTCACGTACAAAGGCTTCGTCGAGGGCATCGCGAACTTCGGCGCCGCCTTCGCCCTCGATGCGCTCGGACGAGGCCCCGAGGCCGACGGCGCGATCAAGTCGAATCGCGACCAGTTCGAGAACGACTATCTCGCGCGCCGCATCGCCTACTGGCGCATCCAGAGTTACGGTCCGTCGTGCGGCTTCCTCCTCATTCCCGTGCCCGGCCGGGGCGAGGCCCTGCGCCGACCGATCTGGACCAAGTACCGCGAGTTCTTCCGCTCGTTGCGCGCCCGCATGCCCGAGGAGGTCCGCGACGCCGAGCGCATCCGCTACTTCGCCTACTTCTGGGGCGAGACGTTCGGGTGGGAGGTGGTGGACGGCGCGGAAAGGGCGCGCTTTCCGATCTCGCGCGCCGAGCGCGAGCACGTGAAATTCGAATTCGACCAGTGGAGGTCGCTGGTCGAGCGGGGCGAGAACGACGTCGAGCAGGGGTTCTTCGACACGGGCTCGGAGGCGCTCGAGAGCGTGCTGAAGGCGTGCCACCCGGGCGAACTGCTCGACCGCGCGAAGTTCGCGATGGCGGCGGCCCACGCGGGGCTCGAGCAGCCGGCCGAGGCCGCGGCGCTCTACAAGGAACTCGGCGTCGTGCCGCGCTGGAAACTCGGGCTGCCGTTCTACGCCCGCGGCATCCCGCCCATGTGGGCCGTGTTCGAGCCCGAGCGCACGATCGATCTCGGGGCCGAGTATCCGAACCCGCCGCAGAACGCGCACTGGGTCGACGCGAAGGTTGCGAACGACGGCCGGGTCGATCTGATCGACCACGGCGTCGGCTATCCCAACGACGCGACCGCGTACGCGCTCACGTACGTGACGGTGCCCGTCGACGTCCCCGACGCGAGAATCTACGTCGGCTTCGACGACCAGTGCGCGGCGTGGGTCAACGGCGAGCTGGTCGAGAAGTGGGACGAGCCGAGCGGATGGGTGCGCGATCTGCGGTACGGCCCTGCGCCGCTGCGCACGGGGCGCAATCGCGTGCTGGTCAAGGTCACGAACCGGACGGCGCCGTGGGGTTTCTCGGCGCGGATCGTGCACGCGGACCGCCGTCCGATCGAGGGGCTCGCCTTCGTCGATCCGCCACCGAAGGACTTTCCGGTGGCCGTGCCGGTCGATTTGAAGGCGAAGCCCGTCTACGTCGTCGACTTCGAGAAGCAGAAGGCGTTTCCGAAGGCGAAACTGAAGCCGACGGTCGGGCGGTGGGAGGTGCTCGACAAGGCGCTGCGCCGCACCGACCCGGGCAACGTGCTTTGGTTGAAGTTCCTCGTGCAGCCCTATCTCAACAAGGATCCGCCTTCGGGGCTCGTCTGGCTGACCGACAAGGAATTGGACGGAATCGTCGACTTCTCGGTCGAGGTGACGCTGCGACTGCCGCGCGAAGGCGTGCCGCGCCTCGGCGTCACGCTGCACGGCGAAGAGAGGGACGACGGGCTTTCCGGGCACACGTTCCTCGTCTCGGGAGGCGGCGAGGGCGTCGTCGTACGACTCGACGAATACGACCGGCCGATGTTCCAGGGAACCCGGCCCGTCTCGAAGAACGCCGAGCACGTCTATCGATTCGCCCGGCGCGGACGGACGCTGTCCTGCTACGTGGACGACGTGCCCATCCTCGAATCGATCGACCTCCCGCCGCTCGCGCGCGACGGCATCGGGCTGATGACCTGGGACAAGGACACCGGCATCGTGCGGGTTCGCGTCGACAAGTCGAAGTGAACCCGGCGCGGCAGACGGGACGTTCGACTAGGATCGCGGGAATGGTGCGCGCCCTCGCGACGTCCGTCGTGCTCCTGCTCCTCGGTGGAGCGCTCTGGCGTGGAACGCGTGCCGAGGGCGCGCCCGAGGTCAAGCCTCCGTCGAAGGAGGCCCTGGCGGCAGCGGAAGTGAAACTCCTGCTGCCGGTGCTGCGCGTGGCGGTGAAGGACGATTTTCGCCGTCAGGCCTGGTACTTGGCGACACGCATCCTGCTCGATGATGCGAAGAATCCGGACGCCGAGGCGACGCTTCGGACATGGAAGGGCGCCGATCTCGAGGACGGTCGCGAGCCGACGAAGCCGTTTCTCGCGATGCGCGACGCGGCGCTACGGAAGGTCGGCGACGCCTACGCGCGCTTTTGGCGCGAGGCCGCGGCGGCGGGTCCGAAGGAAAACGAGCTGTTTCCCATCCTCGAGCGCGCGATCGCCTTCGGGACGGCGGATGGCGACGCGTACACGGCGATCGAGGACGCGGGATACGCCTGGCGCGGCACGTACGGGAGCGTCAAGAAGGGACTCGTCGAGACCGCGCTCGGCACGCTCGCAAAGTCGATCGCGTTTCCATCGGAGTTCGACGACACCGTCCTGCGCTACCGCTGCGTGTGGCCCGACGCGAAGGTCGTCGAGTTCGGCCGTACGCGGCTCGTTTCGACGCTGTCGTCCGACGATACCTGGCGCACCGTGTCGCTGTTGACGACCGAGGAGTCGTACTTCGTGCGCACGTTCGGCTCGAACGCCAAGGACTCCGGCAAGGACAAGGACGAAGACCCGCACACCGATCTCGTCGTGGCACCCGATGCCGCCACGTACTCGATCCTCGGCGAGGCGTTCGTGCCCGCCGACCAACACGCCGACTTCGAGGGAACGTCGGCGTGGTACCGACCCTCGCGTCGGCGGTTGCTGATGTTGGCGCCGGTTCGCGACAACCCGTGGACGGGACGGGACGCCGCGATTCTGGGGCAGGCGGTCCGGCCGATGATCCGGCGGCACTTCGGGGCGGGTACCTCGACGTGGCTCCATGGGCGGGGTGCCTGGTTCCTCGACGGCTTCGTCGGGGCGTTCGAGAGCTTTGCCGCGACCGGACCCGACGTGGGGGACGTCGACCCCGCGCGTTGCTGGCGGCTCGCGGCGATGCGCGAGCTTCACGATCGCGCGGCGTTCATTTCCTGGGACGCGCTGTTCGCGATGGACGTCAAGCAGGCGATCGACGCACCCAAGCGGGACGTGACGTTCCTGTTCGGGGGCGAGAAGCGCGAGGGGAAACAGCTTTCGGTCCCGACCGCGCAGGCGACGGCGCTCGTGTTCGCGATCTGGCAGATGGACGGTGGCAAGGGGCCGAAGAAACTCGCGGCGCTCGCCGAGGACGTCCACAAGCGCAACGGGCTTCCCGACATCGACAAGGCGCTCGGTCTGGCCCCCGGCAAGACGGTCGAGATGACTGAGGCATTCATTCGCGAATCCGCTCCCAAGTAGGCGGTCGCCAGTTGTCGAGGATCGGACGGACTGCCGGAGCGGAGTGCGAACTTGCGCCGAGGCGGGTAGCCGGTTCCACTTCCGGCGTCACAACTCTCGTGGGGCCTTAGCTCAGTGGTTAGAGCGGGCGGCTCATAACCGCTTGGTCGGTGGTTCGATCCCACCAGGCCCCACCCCGCGTTGTCGGGGTTATCTTGGCGCCATGTCCCGCACCATCGTTCCGATCCTCGGCAATTCGCAGAAACTCGATGGCGGGTCCATGTACGGGAACTGCCCGAGAGCCGTGTGGGCCAAGTGGAGCCCACCCGACACGCTCGATCGCATCGACCTCGCGTGCCGAGCCATGCTCGTGCGCGACGGCGTACGGAACGTGCTGCTCGAGACCGGCATCGGCGCGTTCTTCGATCCCAAGAAGCGCGAACGCTACGGCATCCAGGAAGAACGACACGTCCTTCTGGAAGGTCTTCGCGCCCACGGATTGACCGACGCCGACATCGACGTCGTCGTCCTCTCGCATCTCCACTTCGATCACGCGGGTGGGCTGCTGGCCGCCTATGAAGCGGGCAAGCCGCCGCGGCTGTTGTTTTCGAAGGCCGCGTTCGTCGTCGGTCGCCGCGCGTTCGAGCGCGCGAAGGCCCCGCACTCGCGCGACAAGGCGTCGTTCATCCCCGAGTTGCCGGGCCTCCTCGAGGCCAGTGGTCGACTTCACCTCGTGGACGGGACCTCGAGCCCGGTCCTCGGCGACGGCTATCGCTTCCACTACAGCGACGGTCACACCCCGGGATTGACGATCACGGAAGTGGCGACGGACGCGGGCCCCGTCGCCTTCGTGTCCGACATGATTCCCGGCGCCCCGTGGATGCATCTGCCGATCACGATGGGCTACGACCGCTATCCCGAACTACTGATCGACGAGAAGGCGAAATTGCTCGCCGATCTCCTGGCTCGAAAGGGTTCGGTCTTCTTCACCCACGATCCCCGGGTCGCCGTCGCCGCGGTCGCCCGCGACGCCGACGGACGCTTCCACGCGGCGGCCTGAACGATCTCGAAACGACCCGCCGGAATTTGCGTGACCGCCGTCGTTCTCGAGCGTGGGAGGTAGGTGATTCGACGCTGCTCAAGCCCATCGGAGGCCGAAATGACCATGGTCGTCGACTATAGTACGATGGTGGACATGAAGTCCGTCCCGATCTCGCAAGCCAAGACCCACCTGCTCGCGCTTCTCGCCGAAGTCCAGCGGAGTCAGGAGCCCATCCTCGTCACGAAGCGAGGCAAGCCCATCGCGCGAATCGAGCCCTTCCGCGAGCAGAAGCGCCGGAAGTGGGCGGGCTATCTCAAGGGCGAAATCAGGATCCTCGGCGACATCATGTCGCCCGCCTGCCCCCCCGAAGACTGGGAGGCGCTTCGCGAGTGAATTACCTCCTCGACACCCATGCGTGGCTTTGGTTCGTGACCGGCGACCCCAAACTGCCACCGAGCGTCCGAGACAAACTCGACGCCGACGACGCCGTTCGATGGGTGAGCCCCATCACCGCGTGGGAACTCGCAATGCTCGCCGAACGCGGGCGCCTCGCGCTTCCATCGGCGGTAACCGACTACCTCGCGGCCAAGTTGTCCGACGGGGTGTTCCGCGAGGCGCCGCTCACGTGGGCGATCGCGACCGAAAGTAGGCGTGTCCGCCTGCCGCACGGCGATCCAGCAGATCGATTTCTTGCCGCGACAGCACGGGTAAACGGCCTCACGCTCGTCACGGCGGATGCAAACTTGCGCTCGCTGAAGGAGATCGACGTTCTAGGCTTCTCCGCTCGCAAGCGCTGATCGTGCCCGGAGGGGTCACCCCCGGCGCGCGTGGCCCAGCATGCCGGTCACGACCTGGCGGACTTCGTCGGGCGTCGAGACGGCGCGCGGGAAGTCGATGCGCACGCGCTTGCCCTCGACGTCGAGGTCGAGACCCTTGGTATCGAGGCCGACCATCGTCGCGGCCGTCGCCGTGACGTTCGCGTAGCGGCGTGCCAACACGACCAGCGAATCGGGATGGTCGCGATTCATATGGTCGGAGATCGGCTTCGCGTGCGCCGCGAGGGGATCGGCCCCGGGCGCGACGGCCGCGGGCATCGCCCAGTCCTTGCGGTCGATCCAGCCCATCGAACCGAATCCCGCGATCCAGCGAATGCGTTCGACGCGCAGCACGTAGAGCGCGAAATCGTGGGCGCTGAAATGACCGCGCGCCTCGGGGAAGCGACCGAAGTAGGCGGCCTCGGCCGGGGCGGACGCAGGTCCCGTCGCGACTTCGGCGCGAGCCATGAAGGCGAGGCGAGCGCCCGCCTGCGGGCGATCGGCCGCCTTCGAGTCGGCGACGAAGAGCGTCACGCGCGCGTCGGCCGCGACGTTGCGCGTGTGTTCCGCGATCGCCGAGAGCATCACGACCGGATCGCCGTTCGAGAGGACCGCGTAGGGCACGAGGCTGCCGAAGGGCCAGCCGCCCTGGCCGGCGTGGAGCGTGCAGAACGTCCCGTACCGCTCGTTCGCGAGCAGCGATCGGGCGGCGGCGAGGTCGGCGGTGGACGTGGGCATCGATGAAGTCTACGCGCCCCTTTCGGCGTCCGTCGAAGCGGGGTAGGAAACGGCCCATGACGAAGTCCTTTCCCCTCCCCCGCGCCCCCACCCCCCCGACGCTCGACGTCGCTTCTCCGCTGGCGGCGCTCACGACGGTGGAGGACGCGACGCTCGCCGATCTCTGCGCTCTCTCCTGCATCCCGAGCGTCTCGGCTCGCCCCGTCCCCGATCGGCACGTACGGGCGTCCGCCGAGTGCGTCGTTTCGCTGATGAAGAAGGCCGGACTCGACGACGCCCACGTCCTCGACCTGGCTGGCGCCCATCCGTACGTGCTCGGCACGCGTCTCGAAGACCCCTCCCTCCCGACGCTGCTCCTCTACGCGCACCACGACGTCCAGCCCGAAGGAAACCCCGCTCGTTGGACGAGCCCGCCCTTCGAGCCGACGCGGCGCGGCGATCGGATCTACGGTCGCGGCGTCGTCGACGACAAGGCGGGGGTGATGGTTCACCTCGCCGCCATCGCCGCGTGGCGCGACGCGAAGGGCAGGATCCCCGTCAACGTGAAGTTCATCGTCGAGGGCGAGGAGGAGATCGGCAGCGAGCATCTCGCCGTGTTCCTGAAGGCGCACCGCGAGGCGCTGGCGGCCGACGCGATCGTATTGACCGACACCAGCAACCTCGAGGCGGGGTTGCCTTCGATCACCACGCGCCTGCGCGGGCTCGTGAAGGTCGAGATTTCGCTCACGGGCTACTCCCACGCCCTTCACTCCGGATTCTGGGGCGGACCGGTGCCCGACCCCGTGATGGGGATGTCGAAACTGCTCTCGACGTTCGTCGACGACGACGGCGAGATCGCCGTCGCGGGGTTGAAGGCCGGCGCGATCCGCGCGACGAAGGCGGAACGAGACGCCCTCGCGCGGCTCCCGTTCCGCGAGAAGCCCTTCCGTGCCGACGCGGGCGCCGTCAAGTCATTGACGCTTCACGCGAAGGGGGGCGGAGCGGTCTACGAATCCCAGTGGTTCCGACCGTCGTTCGCGGTCACGGCGCTCGAGGCCTCGCCCGTCGAGGGCTCCTCCAACCAGATCGTGCCCTCGGCCCGCGCCCGTATCGGTGTCCGCATCGTCCCCGGGCAGGCGCCGGCAAAGGTGCTCTCGGCGCTCGTCAAGCACCTGAAGGCCAACACCCCGTGGGGCCTCGAACTGTCGATCCGACCGATGACGGCGAGCCCGGCGTGGCGCACCGCCTCAACGGGCCCCGCGTTCGACGCGACCCGCCGGGCGCTCCGTGCGGGGTACGGTCGGGCGCCGATCGACATCGGCGCCGGGGGGAGCATCCCCTTCGTGGGGCCGTTCGCCGACGCGCTGGGCGGCGTGCCGGCCCTCTTGATCGGCCTCGAAGACCCGTCGTGCAACGCGCACGCCGAAGACGAATCGCTTCTCCTGCCCGATTTCTTCGCATCCTGTCGCAGCGCCGTTCACCTCTATGCCGAGTTGGGCCAGGCCCTCGCGCCGAGGCAAGTCCGGGGGGCGATGCCTCGCCGCGCCCGACGCCGCGTCAAGTAGGGGACAGGGGACCGCTTCGCCCCCATACTCCGCGCCCATTCGCCCTTCGGCTTCGGTCGGTTCTTGGAGTCGGCGCCCCCCGCCGCCCCCCGGTATCCGACGAAGCCGTTCACGCACCCGGAGGCTTCCTTGGCAGCAGACGGCAAGACGTCGATTTGGTGGAACGGCAAGCTCGTTCCCTTCGCTGACGCCAAGACCCACGTCCTCTCGCACGCGCTCCACTACGGCTCGGGCGTCTTCGAGGGCATCCGCTGCTACAAGACCGCGAAGGGGCCCGCGATCTTCCGGCTGAAGGAGCACGTCGAACGGCTCTTCTTCAGCGCAAAGGCCTACAAGATCCCGATGCCGGTTTCCTTCGACGCGATGTTCGAGGGCTGCCGCGCGGTCGTCCGAGCCAACGGCCTCGACGAGTGCTACCTCCGTCCGCTCGCGTTCCTGGGCCACGGTCCGCTGGGCGTGTTTCCGAAGAACGTGCCGACCGAGGCGATCGTCGCCGCCTACCCATGGGGCGCGTACCTCGGCCCCGACGCGCTCGAGAAGGGCATTCGCGCGACGGTTTCGTCGTGGCAGCGCCTGCACCACGCGGCGTTCCCCTGCTCGGCCAAGGGTTCGGGCCAGTACTTGAACAGCACCCTCGCCGTGCGCGAGGCGCGCGAGAAGGGCTTCGAGGAGGCGATCCTCCTCGACCGCAACGGGAACGTCTCCGAGGGAAGCGGCGAGAACCTCTTCGTCATCAAGAACGGTCGGATGGTGACCCCGGGACTCGACTCGTCGATTCTCGAAGGCATCACGCGCGACGCGGTGTTCACGATCGCGAAAGATCTCGGGATCTCGGTCGAGGTGCGCAACGTCGTGCGCGCCGAGCTCTACGGGGCCGACGAACTCTTCTTCACGGGCACGGCGGCCGAGGTGTCGCCGATCCGCGAGGTCGACCAGTACGTGATCGGCAACGGCGCCCGCGGGCCGATCACCACCAGGATCCAGGCGGCGTTCTTCCGCGCGGTGCGCGGAGAGGACGCGAGCAAACTCGGCTGGCTGACGTACGTATAGACGGATCGCCGTGCGCTACTTCTGCGACCCGTAGACCTCGACTTCGGTCGTGAACGCGAAGTTTTCCGAGTAGGGACCGACCGCCTGCGGGTAGTGGTCGACGTAGGTCAACCGCACGTAGCGGGCGGTCTTCGCCTCGAACGTCACGGTTTTTCGCTCCGCCCGTCGCTGCCCGAACTCGACCCGTCCGACCTCGCGGTACTTCTTGCCGTCGATGCTCTCGGAGATGGCCACCGTCCTCGTCGAGCCGAACTCGGGACAGCCGAGCCGCACCAACGCGATGCGTTGCGCCCTTTCGAGATCGATCGTGACGGTCTTCGGAAACTGCGGTGACGCGCCCGTCGCGAAGCAGTGGCCGGAGTCGGCGTCCCATCGACCGTCGGTCAATCCGGCGGCACCCCATCCCCACGTGTTGGGGTCGCTCGACACGCACGGCTTGCGCGCGGCCAGGTTGTCCCCGGCGGGGGCCCGCACGAACACGAGCGTCGCCGCCCGCACGGCGACCGGTCGGGCGCGGATCATCTCGTGGAATCCCAAGTCCGCCGTCATGAGTCCGTCGAGCACCCGATCGAGTCCCGCGAGCCCGGCCAGCGCCAGACGCACCTCGCGCCACGCCGAGAAATAGGCGTTCTCCTTGCGGGCGACGAGGTCGTGGACGTTCTTCCCGTCCGCCGACCACGTGCCGGGGACGCCGATGCCGCGCCCCAGATCGGCTCCGGTGAACTTGCCGGCCGCCGTGCCGTCCACCGTCAGTTCCCACGCGCCCTCGGGCATGCCGATCACCTGCAGTCGTTGGCCCGCGAGTTGATCGAGGAGGCGGCCGTCTCGCGCCACATCGATCGACCCGGCCTCGATCCAGAACGGAGTGGCCGGGGGGGACGTCGTCGTCAACGTCAGTTCGTTCTCCGACTTCGTCGTCAGTGCGATGGCGTCGCCTTTGCCGCTCGCGAGATCGATGCGTCCGAGCGGCGGGAACGGCTCGAGGCCCAGCCCTTCGAGCATGGCCTTCGCCATGACGAGATGCCCCGCCGCGTTCGGGTGCACCCCGTCCGGGAGCATGGTGAACGTCGGGTCGGCTCGCTTGCGCTCCGTCTGGAAGGTGAGCATGGGGTGAAAGAGGTCCACGCCGGGCACGCCCTGCTCTTTCGCGACGTCGAGCGCGGTCTTGGCCAGCGTCTCGAGCGCGTCGAGGTAGTGAACGGATTCGAAGTTCCGGTTCCTGTCGGGATCGACGCAACCGGGCGTGAACACGACGACGCGGACACCCTTCGCGAGCAGGGTCTTGACGAGGCCGGTCATGGACGCGCGGTACGTCGCGACCGTCGGCGCGTCCTCTACTTTGTAGCCACCGTCGTTCATGCCGAAGAAGAGCGTGACCAGCGTCGGCTTCAGGTAGAGCACGTCGCGTTCGAGGCGCTCGAGGGCGCCGGTCGCCGTGTCACCGCCCCAGCCCGCATTGAAAAAACGGACGTCCCACTCGGGGTGGCGCACGTAGACGTATTGCTGGATGTACCGCGTGTACATGCGCTGCTCGGTGATGCTGTCGCCGAAGAAGACGACGCGATCGCCGGACGCGATGCGGATCTCGGGTCCCGCCGCCGATTCGGTTGGCGCGGCGAGCGGCGCCGCAAGTGACAGGAACGCTCCGACGACGAGCGCTCGCGTGCGGTTCACGACGCCGCCGTTGCCTCGGCCGGGGCCTTCGGCGCCTGCATCGCGCCGATCGCGAAGCGCGTGCGCGCGAGCACGGTCTCTCCGACGCGGAAGTCGACGCCGAACCAGCCGCCGGCCTGCACCTTCAGCGACTTGAAGCCGGCGCCGATCACGTTTTGCCGACCCTCGTAGCCCTTCGCGATGCGCAGGCGCCCGGGAAGCGTCGCGAGCGTGGTCTCGGGTGAAGACATCGGATAGAGCCGGAACGAGACCTCGGCCTCGCCTGCCCGATTGGCTCGCACGAACGCCGCGAATGAGAGCGGCCCGGCGTCGCCCGGGAAGCCCAACACCGGGACGATGTCGAGCACGTCGCGGACGGTGACCCCGCCCGCCTTGCTCGTTTGCACTTCGCGGCACACGAGGAGCGCGTGGACGTCGATCGGGGCGGACGCGGCGGCGGATTCGGGGGCGGCGGCTTCGGTCATGGCGCAAACGCTACCCGCGCCGCGATCGGGCGACGAAATCGGTGACGGTGACGGCCGGGTGACCCGCTCGCGGCACTGTCCGTCCCCCCTTGGGAGCTCCCCCGATGTTCGCGCGACTTGCGCTGGTGCTGCTGCTGCCGGTCGCCCTCCCGGCGTGTGTTCGGGACCGGCGATGTTGCCCCCCGTGCGACGAGGTTTTCTCGAAAGTGTCAGACACTTCCGAGAAAACCTTGCCGAGGGTACCGATGACTCCCGAGGTGGCGCGGTTGCGGGCGGCGCTGCTTCAGAAGGAGGTCGAGAAGTTGGCGCCGGAAGCCCGCGGGGCCCGCGTCCGAACCGTGCTCTCGAAGGAACCGGAGCTGATCAGCGGGTTGGCGCCCGGCGGGT
>JANNRO010000304.1:0-7070 GCA_031401505.1 Planctomycetia bacterium | reverse complement strand
CTACGACCGCTTCGGGAACCTGTTCGCAATGTACATCGGACGGGACACCACCGGTCCGCAGACGCGCCGCATGATCATGCTCCAGAGCAACGACAAGGGTGCGACGTTCGGCAACCTACGCGTCGCGTTCACCGAGGTAGGCTCCTCGCTCGACCGTGGCTTCCTGGCGATCGGCCCGAACGGGGCCAACCTCGCCCAGGATGCGATCTACCTCGGCTGGCGCGACAGCTCGGCCGTCAACGGGGGCGGTGACAAGATCATCGTCGCCGCCACGACGTCCACCGGCGCTGCGGTCAACGTCGGCGCCTTCGCCGCTCCGGTCAACGCGACTTCGACGCCGGCAAACCTCCACCAGTTCGCCTTCGGTTCAGTCCAGAACAACGGCGACCTGGTCGTGGCCTGGGCCGACTACACGGCGGCCCCCCAGGTGATGCGCATGAGCGTCGATCCGCTCGGCGCGTTCGCCGGCGGCGGCTTCGGAGGGGAGATCACGACGCCCGCGACCAGCAACATGTCGTTCTTCGAGTTTCCGCCCTCGTCGGCCGTCCGCGGGTTCGGGAGCAACCCGGAGTTCACCTCGGTCAGGACGGGCCCGTTCGCGGGCCGGGTCGTAGTGACCTACGGCGACGAGATTCCCCTCAACGCCGGCGCCGGCAACCTCGACGTGCGCTCGTTCTTCACCGACAACCTGGGCCTGACCTTCAGCCCGCTGACGCCGGTCAACGACTTCAGCCTCGGCGCGCAGGTGATGTGTTCGATCCAGGCCGATCGCACGCTCGGGACCCTCTACGCCACCTGGTACGACACGCGCGACGACGCGACGGGAGTGCTCGCCCGCCGCTATGCCACGGCGAGTTTCGACGGTGGTGTCACCTGGAAGTTGAACTTCCAGGTGTCCGACGGGTCGTCGAACGGTACGACGATGGATGGCAACCAGTACCTCGACTACAACGGCGTCGATTCCATCGGAGGCGCCGCCTTCTGCGCCCATGCCGACAACTCGAACTCGACGGCCGACAACCCCAACGCGGCGACGCTCACCGACTGGCTGATGACGCGGTTCCAGATCGGCCCGCAATAGGCGGCGATCGACGGCCCGCGGTTCGATGAGAGCGGCCCGCGAACCTTTCGCGGGCCGCTCTCATTTCCGCTACTTCCCGGGCGGCGTCGATTCGGGATGCGTCGACCTTCGCGCCGGAGGGGCCGCCTCGGCGATCTTCGCCGCGCCTACTGCGCCGACGATTCTCGTCAAATCGTCCTGAAGCGCGGCGCGTAGGTCCTTGATCTTCGCCTCGAACGCGAGAATGTCGGCCGGAGTCATCTTCGACTGGTCGGGGATCTCGGCGTAGTGCGCCCGGACCTTCATGCGGAAACCGAGGAGTCGCGTGACGGCCGACGACTCCTGCGCGGGGAGCAACTCCACACCGGCGTTTCGCACGAGGCCCCACATCGACGTCGACTCCCGCTCGATCGCCTCGCGCTCGGAGACCGCGCGAAGCATGCGCTCGAGGTCCAGGAGTTGCCCCTCCGTCGCGACTTCGGTGCGCGACGTCGGGAGTGGCAGCGGCGGCGGGGAAGAGGGAAGTGCGACCGGAGCCTTCGGCCGCCCGGCGGTGCGCTCGAGCTCGGCGAGCCTGCGCTCGAGGTCTCCGATTCGCACGGCCGCATCGGTCATCGTGGTGCTCTCGAGGCCGCGGCCGAGCACGTCCCGTCTCCAGACATCGAACTCCGCTCGGATCTCGTCGATCGCCATCGCCGCGCGCGATCCGGACGGAGGACGACTTGAAAGGCGCCCGGCCAGCACGTGATACGCGGCGACGGCGGCGACCGCCGCGACGAGCGAGACGAGCCAGCCGCGCCCGATCGACGTCATCGAATCGGCGCCGGCAGCTCGGTGTCGAACGTCGGGATCGATGCGAGCAGTCGCGCGACGGCAGCCTCCGGAAGGACCACCTTCAGGTCGGCCTCGAGGCGCGCACGAAGCCCGCGGGCCTTCTCGGAGTTCGCCGCTCGCTCCTCCACCGTCGCGCCGAGAGAACCTCCGACGTAGAGCGCTTCGACGGCGGCATGAAACGCCGACATCGCGGCGGCAGCCTTCCCCTCGTCGTCTGCCGACACTTGAGCACCCGCGGCGCGCACGAGGGAGATGAGTTTCTCCGTTCGGCCGCGATCCTGGTCACGGCGTCGCAATTCCTCGAGCATCGTCCGCAACGCCTGGACCTGGTCCTCGGAAACGCCTTGCTGCGTCAAGGCCTCCGACGACAGATCGTTCGTGGCCACGAACGTTCCCGCCGCCGCGCGGCGTTCGTCCATCGACAGTCGCAGGTCCAGCGCCGTAAGGCGCGATCCCAACGCAGCGGCGGCCTGTGGCGCCGTGATGAGTCGCCTCTCGACGTCACCGCGTAGCGCCGCGAACTCCTTTCGGAGCGCGGTCACTTCGTCAGCGGCACGGTCGTCGAGCGACGATGTCGCCGCCGCCGGAACAGGCCGCACGGCGAGGTGGTAGGCGCCGATGCCGAGCGCCGCGGTGGCGAGTCCGATTGAAAATTGCCGTGTCGTCGGTCCCACGAGGTGAGTGTACAGCGCCGCACTACCGCTCGCCGAACTCCGATGCGTTCGTGATCACGCGCTCGCGCGGCAGTCGTCGGACGTCGTACCGCGGGAGCAATCGACGAGGCGTCAGCGCTTCGTCGCGCGTGCACAGCCCCGCCGTCGAGGCGATACGTCCGACGAGCGCCTCGGCGGTAAAGCCCTGCGCCCGTAGCGTTCGCACGGAGGTGTCGCCATGGCGCTTGGCGAGTCGCTTCCCGTCGGGTCCGATGACCAGCGGCAGGTGGAGGTACGACGGCGAAGGGCAACCGAGCGCGCGCTGGAGTTGGATCTGTCTCGCGGTCGAGGGAAGCAGGTCGTCGCCGCGGATCACGAGATCGATGCCCGTGGCCGCGTCGTCGACGACGGTGGCCAGCTGGTACGCCGCCGTCCCGTTCGACTTCCGGATCACGAAGTCGCCCGTCTCGAGCGAGGGGTCGTAGGACTGCGGCCCGAACAACTGGTCCTCGAACGCGACCGGTCCGTCCGTCACGACGAAGCGCAATGCGGCGGGCCGCCCGGTCGCCCGCGCGGCGTCTTCCGGTGACGTCCATCGTCCGCGGCACGTGCCCGGGTAGCGCGCGCCGTCGGGGCCGTGGGGCGCGCTCGCCGCCGACTCGACTTCGCTGCGCGTGCATACGCAGGGGTAGGCGAGGTTTGCATCGACGAGGCGCCGGGCCGCCGCGTCGTAGGTCTCGGCCCGCTCCGACTGGACGAGCACGCCTTCTTCCTCGTCCCAATCGAGACCGAGCCAGCGCAGGTCGTGGAGCAACTCGTCGGTCGCCTCGCGCTTCACCCGCGGGCCGTCGAGGTCGTCGATCCTGAGGACGAGGGTCCCGCCGGCCGATCGGACGTGGAGCCAATTGATCAGGAACGTCCGCACGTTGCCGACGTGAAGAGAACCGGTCGGGCTCGGGGCGAGACGGGAGCGCACGGACCCGATGTTACGCGCCGAGCGCCGCCTTCCACGCCTTGCCGGCGCGGCGACCCTCGCCGATGTCGGCGATCTTCTGGTTGACGGTCAGCAACGCGAGCGACCCGCCCCCGACGCCCTCGAGCACATGCGCGGAAAGCAGTTCGGCACCGTTGGGGCGCACGAACGAGATCCGATGGCGCGTCCCGCCGACGGTCAGCTTCATCCCGCCGCTGAAATAGAACCAGGGGAACGAGATCTCCGTCACGTCGGCGACGTTCGCCTCGAAGACGCGCCCGTCCTCGCCGGTAAACGCCAAAACGCCGCCCGACAGTTCGAGCAGTCCGGGGCGGTTGCCCGTCAGCCCGACGAGTTGCCAGGCGACGGAACGCAGACTCGGCGCGGCTTCGGACATGAACGCATCACCTCGAGGAGAGACGGACGTCGAATCCAAAACGATACTCCGCACGTCGCGGCGCGGGGGGCATCGGCTTCAACCGATGCGGCCGATCGGGACGCGCGCCCGACCGCGATGGGGCGGCGGACGGCTCGACGTCATCGATGAAATGTCGTCCGGGCGACCTGCCTCGACTACTTGCCGGGCACCTTTACTTCCGGGTCGGGGCCGCTCTGTCGCGGCGCGGGATCTTCAGTCTTCGGCTTGACGACGACCACGATCGAGTTCGCCGGCGAGTAGTACCGGGCGAACGCTTCCTGGATCTGCTTCGCGGCGAGCGCCTCGACCGCCGCGGGCTCGGCGGAGACGTCGTCGAGACTCGTGCCTCGGAACGTCAACTGGTCGAGCCGGGCCGTCCAGTAGCCGGGCTCCTTCGACTGTTCGGCGTACGTGTTGGCCCATTGCTTCTTCGCGACGTCGAGTTCCGCCGCCGTGGGCCCGGACTCGGCGAACGTCGCGTACATCGACGCGACCTTCTCGACGAGCGCCTGCGTCTTGTGAGGTTCGGTCGGCGCACTCGCCGAGAACACCCCGAAGCCCGGGAACGTGCTCGCCGCGCGCGACGCCGCGCCGATGCTGTAGACCAACTGCGCCTGCTCGCGCACCTCGGTCATCATGCGCGTCGAGAGCACGCGCGCCGCCATGGCGAGCGCGCGCGCGTCCGGGCGATTCGACTCGTCCGCGCCGTAGAAGCCACAGAGTACGAACGCCTGCTCGGTCGGCGTCTCGAGCGTCTTCTCGACGATTCGCGGGCCCTTCGGGCGCTTGAGCGTTCGGAGCGGAAGATAGGTCTCGGGGCACACGCGCTCGCGCGAGGGGAGCGACCCGAGGTAGCGCGTCACGAGTTCGATCGCGCGATCTTTCGGCAAGTCGCCCACGATCGCCACCTCGATCGGAGAGTCCTTGATCAGCTTCTCGAGCCACGCCTGTGACGCCTCGACGGTCAACTTGTCGATCTGTGCGGCCGTCACGGGGTGGAAGCGGACGTCGTCGTCGGGGAACGGTACGGAGCCCGCCGTGCGCTGGCCTTGCGCCAAGGGGTTCTTCGACGACTCCGCGAGCGACTGTCGTGTCGATTCCTGGAACTGGAGGAACGCGGTCGGCTCGAGCTTCGGTTGGGTGAGCAGGAGGTGGGCGAGTTGGAAGCCCGTCTCGACGTCGTCGGGGCTGCCCGAGATCGAGAGAGTCACGATCGGCCCTCCCCCGCCGCCCCCTCCCCCACCGCGCCCTCTGCGTCCCCCACCCCCGCCACCTCCCGCGCCACGTACGGTGATGTTCTTCCCGACGAGCAACTCGCGGATGTCGCTCGAGGAAAGGCCCTTCGTGGCCGGGCGTGCGAACGCGAGCTGGGCGGCGGAGGTGATCCCGCGGTTGTCGGCGGTCTCGAACAGCTCGCCCCCGACGAGCGAGATCGTGACGTTGACGTCGCGCTTGGCGACGCTCATGGCACGGTGATGGACGCGTACGTTGTTCGAGAGCCAGCCCGACCAGACCGTCGTGGCGGCGTGATCGGCGCCCTCCTTCACCTCGCCCGGCTTCGGGAGTTCGGCCATCAGTTGTGTCGCGCGCGCGAGTTCGACGTCCTTCGTCGGCTTGACCGCGAGCGCCGCCCGGCCGATTTCGAGCCATTGCGCCTCCGTCGGCACGTTCGGTCCGGCGGGCAGCGTGGCGACGAACGCGACGGCCTTCGGGTCGAACTCATCGGCGAAGCGCTTCGCGATCTCCTCACCGGTGATCGTCGGCAGCATGTTCTTCAGGAGCGCCAGCCGGTCCTTCGGCGAGACCATCGTGTCGCCACTCGCGAGCCGAGCGTTCATGCGGCTGATGAGCGTCTGCGTCGTGGGCAGGGTCTCGACCGCCAATTCGGCGCCGGAGAGCAGCTCCCGCTTCCCGTCGTCGATCTCGCGGGCGGTGAATCCGAACGCACGGGCGCGCTGGAGTTCGAGCGCGAGCTCCTCGAGCGCCGCCTTCCACTTCCCGGGCCCCGACCGACCGGAGATGTCCCAGGAGTGGAGGGACTGCCCCTCGTCACCACTCGAGACGCGCGCGGAGACGTAACTCGTGCCCCCGGCGCCGATCTTGTCTTCGAGTCGCCGATTGAGAGCCGACTCCGCGAGCCCGAGTACGAGATCGTCGCGGAACCGCGCGACCGTCGTCGTCGGCGCACGGGCGGGCTCGTACCGGTTGATCCCGACGGACTCGGAATTCAACTCGGGGTCGCTCGCGACGATGGCGAAACTCCGCTCGTAGGCCAACACGCCCGAGGGCTCGGGCACCGGCTTCGGACGCTTGGGTGCGTCACCGAATTTGTCCTTGATGACGGGGATGACCTCGGCCGGGTCGGCGTCGGCCACGACCATCAGCGTGGCGTTGGACGCCGTGTACCACTTGTCGTAATAGTCGCGGAAGTCCTGCTCGTTGACGCCGTCGATCGTCGCCTCGGTGCCGATCGTATTGCGTTGGCCGTAGCGGGAGCCGGGCGCGATACGCTCCATGATGAAGTTGCCGGTCCGCTGCCGACCGGAGAGACGGCTGCGGCGCTCCTCCTGGATGATCTGACGCTCGGCGTCGATTTCCTTGGGGGCCAACAGGAGCCGGTGGAGGACGTCGGAGAAGAACATCATGCCCTTGGCGAGCGTCTCGGGCTTCGTGTCGGGCAGCGCCAGTTGGTATGTCGTCTGCTGGAGGTTGGTGAACGCGTTCTGGTCGCGGCCGAAGGTCATGCCGAGCGACTGGAAGAACGGAATGACGGAGCCCGGCGCAAAGTGGGTCGACCCGTTGAAGGCCATGTGCTCGAGAAAGTGCGCGATCCCCCGCTGCCGATCGGTCTCGTTGAGCGATCCGGTCGCCATGTGCAACCAGATCGCGGCGCGACCGGCGGGGTTCGCGTGCCGACGCACGATGTACGCGAGCCCGTTCTCGAGCGTGCCCGTGACGAGCGCGGGATCGCGGGGCAGGGGCTCGTCCGCCGACGGCGCGGCGGCGATCGGCGGCTCGGCGGCGGCTCGCGACGTGCACAGCGCGCACGAGAGCGACAGCATCAGCAGCGATCGGACGCGAAAGAACATGGCTCACCTCGAATCATCGGGCCCGGACGGGCGCGATGAACCG
>JANNRO010000303.1:0-8192 GCA_031401505.1 Planctomycetia bacterium | reverse complement strand
TCGCGCGCAGGCCCGTCGCGTCATGATGACCCGTGCAGAGGTGAGGGAGTCGCCTTGATGCTCCACTTCCCGGCCGGGTGCACTCACGTCAGGGAACCTCCCGTCGGACGTCATGATGTGGAAGCGCCCTCGTTCGCCGCTGACGACGGCCGTCCCGCGGTACGAACGCGTTCGGATGATGACGCGACCGAACGGGTTGCCCCTCTCGTCGACCGCGCCTCCCCACACGCGGTGCGAGGACGGAGAAGCGGCGACCGATCGATCGGGCGCCGGTTGGTCGGCGACCGGAGTGTCCTTCCCGGTCGCGCGGCGGTTCGGGCGTCCGGGCGTATCGGCCAGGACGAGATCCACCCGAGTCGGCGAACCGTCGGTGGCGATCACCGGCGCCATCACATCGAATTCTTCCCTCTGGCGTGATGTATTCATCGAGACGACTCTGATCCAGACAGGATCGGCCAACGGCACACCGTCGACCCGCCAGTTCCCTTGTGCGTCCACCGCTCCCACCATCGGAATGACAACGGACACATTGGTCTCGATGCCCCTCATGTCGAACTTGAGAGAGCGGGCGGGGGTGGGGAACTCGCCGTCCACCATCGCGAGCCACCGTCGACCCGGTGCCGCACTCACGGTCGCCGAGGACGGCGGGCGATCGTCCACGAACCGAATCGTGCCCTCGAGGGACCGACCCTTCGGCATTCGCACGGTGAACGCCGTCGCCGCGGCGAGTTTGACGACTCCGTCGATGAGCGGACTGACGGTCGCGTGGCCCTGTGCGCGGCACTCGACGGCGGCGTACGAACTCGTGCCGAGCACGTGCTCAAGCAGCGGAATGGCGAATCGTCCGCTCGAATCCGAGCGCGCCGTCCGCGTCCATCCTCCCGAGCGGCCCCAACCGCCGGGTTCCAACATGGGCGGAGTGAGCCCCGTTGCACGGATGCGCGCGCCGTCGATCGGCCGCCCGGTGTCGGCGTCCACGACGTGGCCGACGAACGGGCGGCCTGCGGCGAGCTTCACTTCGGCGAGCCGGGCCCCGTCGGCGAGTCGTTCGATTTCGGGGTCAGCGACCATCTCCCATCCGCCCGCCTCGACGTCGATGGTCGGATTTCGCGAGGGGACGCTCGGAAACACCGCCCAACCATCGTCATCGACCATCTGACGCCATCGACGTCCGTCGCCGTCGTCGACCGTCACCACGGCCCCGGGGAATGGCATCTGGATGCGATCGTATTCAACCGTGACGTAGAGCGGCCCCGGTCCCGTTGGTGGAGTCGCGTCGAGGTCGATCGGCGGTGTGGTCGGTTCCGGTTCGGCGGTGACGGTTCCCATCACGGGAGATCGTCGATCGAGCCACTCCGATCCGAACCACGCCAGAAGGAGCGCGACGAGCACGACAAGCGATAGGGCGGATCGACCCATATTTCCCTCCGGGGCACGTCGCCGAATCGGCGACGGGACCCACGATCGGGAACGGGACATCCCAAGTCTAACCCCGGTGTCCGCGATCGCGTCCCGGTGTCGGCGATTGATTGGCGCCGCGCGGGCGCCCGCCGGGCGCCCTTACTGGAAGAGCATCTGGTGATAGGTCGGGAAGGGCCACAGCGCCGCGTCGGTGTGGGCTTCGAGCCGGTCGGAGATCGCGCGCAGGGCGACCATCGCCGGGCGGACCTTGTCGACGAGACCCCGGGCGTGAACCGGCGCCTCGGGGTGGCCCTTTCGGACCGCGTCGAGCGTCGTTTCCAGCGCTTGGCGCTTCGTCAGGAGCTCCGACACGCCGTCGGCGTACTCGGAGAGGGCTTTCGACTGGGCCGGGACCTTGAGCCCGGCGGCGACCGTGGCCGCGACCGACCTCGCCATGTGCTCCTGGTGCTTCAGGACGGCGGGGATGACCCCCGTGTCGATCATGCGCATCATGACCGACGCCTCGATCTCGACGGTGCGGATGAACGTCTCGAGCGAGATCAGGTAGCGCGCGTCGATTTCGTGCTCGAGGAAGATCTTCTTCGAGAGCAGGAGGCCGCGCATCGACTTGTCGGTGTAGACCGCGAGCGCCGAGGGGGTGTCTTTGAGGTTGGGCAACCCGCGCTTGTCGGCCTCCTTGACCCACTCCTGCGTGTAGTTGTCGCCGTTGAAGACGACCGCCTTCGACTCCTGATAGACCTCGCCCGCCACCGCGAGCAGGGCCGCGGTCACGTCGGTCTTGGCCTTCAGCCGCTTCTCGAGCCGGTCACCCAGGTCGTCGAGCGCCTCGGCCACCGCCGTGTTGACGAACACGTTGGGCATGTGGATCGCCTGCGAGGAGCCGACCGCACGAAACTCGAATTTGTTGCCCGTGAACGCGAAGGGCGACGTGCGGTTGCGGTCGGTGTTGTCCTTCGCGATCAAGGGCAGCCGGCCCATGCCGAGCTCGATCATCGTCTTGCTCGTGATGTCGGTGCCCCGGCCCGTGCCGATCGCCTCGAAGATGTTCGTCAGCGCCTCGCCGAGGAAAATCGACACGATCGCAGGCGGCGCCTCGTTGGCGCCGAGGCGATGGTCGTTCCCGGCCGACGCGATGCCGACGCGGAGCAGCGCCGAGCGCTTGTGCACCGCGCGAATGACCGCCGCCGCGAAGAAGAGGAACTGCGCGTTGTCGGCCGGGGTGTCGCCGGTATCGAGGAGGTTGCGACCGTCGTCGGTCGCCATCGACCAGTTGTTGTGCTTGCCCGAGCCGTTGACGCCCTGGAAGGGCTTCTCGTGAAGCAGACAGGCGAAGCCGCGCCGCGCCGCGATGCGGCGCATCACGTCCATCAGTAGCATGTTGTGGTCGGCGGCGCGGTTGACGTCCTCGAAGATCGGCGCCAGTTCGTACTGGTGCGGCGCGACCTCGTTGTGGCGCGTCTTCGCCGGGATGCCGAGCGCCCAGGCCGCGAGTTCGACCTCTTCCATGTAGGCCACCACGCGATCGGCGATCGAGCCGAAGTAGTGGTCTTCCATCTGCTGGCCCTTGGCGGGCGCGGCGCCGAGCACCGTGCGCGACGAGACCTGGAGGTCGGGGCGCGCGTCGAACCACTTGCGATCGACGAGGAAGTACTCCTGTTCGGGGCCCATCGTCGAGTAGACGCGGTTGGCGGGCTTCTTGATCAGTTTCAGGATGCGCGTCGCCGACTTCGAAATCTCGTCGATCGAGCGAAGCAGCGGCGTCTTCTGGTCGAGCGTCTCGCCCTTCCACGACAGGAACACCGTCGGGATGCACAGCGTCGCGCCCCGCTCGTGGCGCAGAAGGAACGCCGACGACGTCGGGTCCCACGCGGTGTAGCCGCGCGCCTCGAAGGTCGAGCGCATGCCCCCGCTCGGAAACGACGACGCGTCGGGCTCGGCCTGGATCAGTTGTCCGCCCGAGAAGCGCAGGATCGCCTCACCGTCGCCCGTCAGCGTCAGGAAGGCGTCGTGCTTCTCGGCCGTGTGGCCGGTCAGCGGCTGGAACCAGTGCGTGAAGTGCGTGGCGCCGCGGGCGACCGCCCACTCCTTCATGCCGTGGGCGACTTCCTCGGCGATCTTCGAGTCGAGCTTCTCGCCGCGCTGGATCGTGGCCTGGAGCTTCTCGAAGACGGGGCGCGGGAGCGTCTCGCGCATCGCGTCGGCGTTGTACGTGTCGGCACCGAAGGGCGTGTTCATGCGGAATCCGTGGCCGTTCGTGGGGGACGGCGCGTGGGGGTGAGAGAGGTTCTGGGGAATCGAACGGGTGTCAGTGGGCAGCATGGGGGTGACCTCTGCAACCGATCATGCGGCACGCGGGGGACGACACCCCATCGGATCGCCTTATCGCGGCATTCGCCCGCAGACCGGGGCCCCGGGGCGCGCGGGACTACAACGCCTACAAGGTTTTCTCGGAAGTGTCTGACACTTCCGGGAAAACCTTACTTGGTGGGGCGGTGCTCGGGGGCGCCGTGGTCGATCCAACGCTTGATCTGCTCGATTTGAGCTTCGGTCGGCTTCTTGGAGCCGGGAGGCATCACCTTCTCCCAGTTCCACTCCTCTTCCTTGCCGTCAGGGAGCGTGACCAGGAGTTTCTCGGCGCGCAACGCGCGCAAGAGATTGCTGCGGGCCGAATCGCCGGGACGAATGAGGACCGCCTTGGCGCCGGTCGTCGGATGCGTCGGCAACGTGATGTCGAGCTTCATGAACTCGGCGTAGTCGGCGTCCTTCGTCTTGTCGTCCTTGTTGAGCCAGAAGACGCCGTGCGGCGAGCCCGATGCCTTCTTCGCGATGCCCTTGAAGATCGCGATCATCCCCGCGTAGTCGATGTCGTCGGCCGTCCACTCGAGCCCGGCCGCGGGCTGCCCGTTCATGCCGGCCGGTGCAGCGTCCATCGCGGGCGGCGGGGGCGTGCTGTCCATCGCGGCAGGCGGCACGGTGCCGATCGCCTTGTCGATGTGCTCTTTCATGCCGGTATCGAGCCACGAGACGATGCGGCCCATGTCGTTGGCCGAAAGGTGCTTGCCGCCCTTGGGCATCCGCGGGATGTCGACCGACTTCGCGAACTTGCCGCCCACGGTGATCGCGATCTCCTTGCCGTCACGCAAGGCCCGTACGAGATTCGTGTCCGAGCCCGTGATGCCGGCCGCGGGATTCCAATTGATCAGCTTGATCGTGCCGTTCGCCACCGGCGGATAGGGGAACTCGAGCGCGATGAAGTCCTTGTACGGCAGCTCCCAGAAGTTGCCGTGCTGCGCCTTCGGGGCCTTCTCGCCCAGCTGGTCGAGGATCTCGACGACGCGCGCGAAATCGATCTTGCCGACCTCGCTCGGCGGGCAGGTCTCGCCCTCCTTGCGCGTGCCGGGCTCGCATCCGATGAACATCGGCGTCGTGGCGTAGTCGAACGCCAGATGCCAGGGCTTGGGCGGTTCGCACCCGGGCTGCGCGGCGACCGTGACGAGCCCCGGACCGTCTTCCTTCTTGTAGACGCGGATGAACTCGCCCAGGTAGTCGCGCCCGGGCCCGCCCTCTTTCGGCACGACGTTCATGCGCATGTGACCCTGCGCATAGACCATGTTGCCGCCCTCGAAGACGTGATACGCGGCGTCGATGATGGTCATCGAGTTCAGGTACGAGATCGAGGCGAGCCAGTCGCCGACCGACTTCGTGATCTGCTCGTTGGTCGAGACGTCGATCTTTTCCGCGGGGCGCACGAGCCGCGCGCCCGGGTCGTTCGAGTAGGCGGTCGCGATCTTCGCGATGTCCTTGCCCTGGAACGCCTTGACCAATTGCGAGTCGAACTGGCGGATGTCGACGGGCCCGCGCTTGCTCTGCGGCTCGATCAGCGAGGCCTGGTTGCCCCAGTGCGAGCGGATGTGGTTCAACGCCGCGGGGAAGTCCATCAGCGAGAGCCGCGGGGGACCGAACGCCGGCATGCGCACCCGCGCACGCGGCCTCGCGGCACCGCCGGCGTCGCCCTCCGGGATGGGGCCCGCCGCGACGAACGAGATCAACTCGAGCGGCTCGGCGTCGAGCACGGTTTCCGAGTCTTTGAGCGGCGCAGGTCCGAGCCCCGGGGCGCCGAGCCCGCTCTCCTGATGGCACTTGGCGCAGACGTCGAGATAGACGCGCTTGCCCGAGTGCGCGCTCACCCCGGCCGACGCCCGCTGCTCCGTCTTGACCGTCGGGTTCAGCAGGAAGAACATCGTCCACGCGATGACCGCCAGGAAGATGAGCCACGACCACGTGGGAATGGGCGCGGGCGTCTCGGCGCGGCTCGGCTCGAAGTCGATCTCGGTGTTGCCGGCGTAGGCGTTGACGATGACGCCCACCTGCCCCGCGATCTCCTGCCCCGGCTCGAGCCCCGTGATCGTGATCGCCACGCCGTTGCGGACGTGGAACGCGAGTTCCTTGATCGATTCGCCCGCGAGACCGTTGTGCGCCTCGACCCGCAGCCGGTGGGGGCCGTCGGCCAGATGCAGCGTCGAGAACTGGAATCGAAGCGGCGGCCGCGCCGTCTTGAACGGTTCCTTGTCGTCGTCGAGATAGAGACGGATGACGTCGGTAGGTTCGGTCATGGGCGAGCTTCCAACGGCAATCTTAGTGTCGGATGGGGGGGGGCGGCGGGAGGGGGGCCGCTCGAAGCAGTCGCGGCGGCAGCGCATCGCCATCGAGGATCATGCGTTTGACGTGATCGGGGGCGTCCTCGTTCGGGCGGACCGTGGTCACGACCGCCCGCCAGAGAATCCATATGCAGACGAGCGCCATCGCCGAATAGGAGATCCACTCGAGCGCGCCCCAGGACGCGAACTCGAACGCGTGCGACCCCGAACCGACGACGGGACCCGCGTCCGACCACCCGATAGCGGGGACGGCGCCTCCGAGCATGGCGACGATCGGGCTCACTTGGCCCGGTTGGACGCCTTGAGCGTCAGCAGGTACTCCGCAAGCGCGATTGCGTCTTTGGTCGCCCACACCTCGACGCCCGCGCCCAGGCGCTCCTGGAAGAGCGACGAGAGCAGCACCCGTCGATCGCCCTTGGACGGATCGCCCGACGACTTGAAATACCAGGGGTAGGCCTGCATGCGGCTGTCGGGCACGACGACGCGCGCGTCGTAGAGGTGCGTCAGATGCCAGTCGAGCGAGGGGATGCGGTCGGCGATGTTGGCGAGGTCGGGGCCCGTTCGCTGGCTGCCGAGCATCGGCGGTTCGTCGGAGACGTAGTCTTCGGGGCGCGACGCGCGGCCGTAGCGCGCGTCCTGATCGAGCGCGGGGTAGTGCCCGTTCTCGTCGGCGGGGAGCCGCGGATCGGAACGCACCTGCATCGTGTGGCAGGACGAGCAGTTCTCGATCTGGTAGAGCTCCTTGCCGCGCCGGACCGACTCGGAGACCCGCTTGGGCTCCTCGGGCGGCGGGAATTTGATGTTCATCCCGATGGCGGGAAAGATCGCGATCAGGCAACTCAGCGACGCGAAGACCGCGATCGGGACGACGGCCAGGAGCCTGTGGTTGGTATGGAAGGAGATCACGCGGGCGTCTCGTCGGGCTGTTGCATGAGATCGACGAAGTCGCCGGGGCGCATCGTCCAGAGGTTGATCGCGAAGGCGATGTGGCCGAGCACCATGAACGTGCCGCCCACCGACCGCCAGACCCAGTAGGGCGCCATGTTGCGCAGCGTGTCGATGAACGCGTCGCCGCCCATCCAGCCGACCCCCTTGAAGTGACCGCCCACGCAAAGCGCGAGCACCATCATCGTCAGCCCGATCAGCGACATCCAGAAGTGGACGCCGACGAGTTCGACGCTCGGCTCCTTGCCCGTGATGCGGGGCAGGAGCCCGTAGACCGAGCCCCAGATCAGGAACGAGACGAAGCCGACGGCCGCGAAGTGGCTGTGGCCGACCGTGTAGTCGGTGAAGTGCCAGGCCTCGTTCGCCGCGCGGAACGCCTCGGCCGTGCCCTGGGCCGACACGAGGCCGTAGGACAGCGCGCCGACGACGATGAAGGGCAGCGAGTACGACATGGCGACCGCGGAGCGCTCGCCCCGCATCGTCAGCAGGAAGTTGCCCGTGCTGGCCCACACCGGGACCATCATCGCGACCGAGAAGATGATGGACGCCGTCTGGAGCCACTGCGGGAGGGGGCTGAAGATGTAGTGGTGGGTCCCGATCAACGTATAGAAGATCAGGTGGGTCCAGAACCCCAGCACGCCGAGCGCATACGAGTAGATCGGCTTGTTGAGCAGCTTCGGCAGCGTGTAATAGGTCACCCCGACGGCCAGCGGCGTGAACCACTGTCCGACGATGTTGTGCATGTACCAGCCCTGCATCACGGGCTGGCCGATGCCGCGGTTGAAGAACGGGATGTAGCCCGTCACCACGATGAACGAGGTCATCAGGCAGGCGGCCAGGATGAACCAGTTCGAGATGTAGATCTGTTTGACGGTGCGCGTCGCGATCGTCTTGTAGAAGTTCCACGCGTGGATCAGCGCGGCGCCCGCGATCAGCGGCACGACGGGAAGCGGAATCGGACCCGCCCAGAAGAGGATCGGGAACTCGCGGTACTCCTGCCCGCCGTTGTTCTGTCCGACCGAAAGCGCGATCACGCCGAGCGCCAACCCCGTGTTCCACATCCAGAGGGCGAGGCGCCCGAGCGGGATGCTGTGGAGGTTCGTCCGGCACGACCGCGGGACGACGTAGATCGAGATCCCGATGAGCGCGAGGGACGCCCATCCGAAC
>JANNRO010000302.1:0-3586 GCA_031401505.1 Planctomycetia bacterium | reverse complement strand
GGAAGAACGCGAGATCGGTCCCGAACGCGGGCCGGAGCACGCGCTGGCCGGGTTTTGCCGGAAATGCCGCCTCGAGCGGAACGAAGACGGCAATCAGGAACGCAGCGCTCAACCCGACCGAGAGCAGGGCAGCGCCGACGTCCATCGCATCACTCGCCCGGCGCGGGAGCGCGCTGCCCGGACGGCGGAACGGGCTTCGAAGGAGCGGTCTCAGGTGGGTCGGAGGGTGTGGGCGGCGGGAGAGGGGACTGGGGCTTTGGTTTGCGCGGGAGCCCGATCAACGATTTCGAGCCGGGGAAGTGCTCTTCCTCACCGTCGGCCTCCATGCCCGCGGGCGCCATCGCGGGGGGGAGCGGGGCCGTCACCGGCTTTTCGTCGGAGAACTCGAAGGGAATGCGGGACTTCGATCCACCGAAGTACTCGACGACCCCGGGCTCGGTCGCCGGAGCGACGGGCGGCGTCGTCGATCGGGCGACGGGACCCGCGTCCGACGTGAATGCTCCCGCCCGGTAGGCGACGAACGCGCCGATCAGGAGCGCGGAACTGACGAGCGAGGCGAGTTTCCACGGTCGCGGTCGTGAGGTCATCGAATGGACTCCCGGGGCGGGCGACCTCCCATGCTACGGCCGTCCGCGTGACGGGTTGTCCAAGGTGTGCACAAGTCGGGCGTCGACCGTGGCGCTGAGAGCAAGGCTCACTTCGTCTTCGAAAGTCCCGTCAGGTGTGCGGCGAGATCGGCGTCGAGCGCCCGGAGCGTCGCGTCGTCGAACGTTGCGCGCACGGCCTCCGACCCCGCGGCGGTCTCGAGGCGCCCGAGCAGCGCACGGTAGAGCTCGGCGTGGCGGGGTGCGCCGTTGCGCAGGAGGTGGGCCACGAGCCACGCCTGCGGGTAGCAGCGTTCGGCGTCGGCGTAGAACCGCGCCGGCGTGATCCGGACGAACTCCCCCATCGAAATCAAGGTCTTCGTCCGCAGCGCCCGCACCAGGTCGTCGCGCACGAGATTCGTCTTGAGCGTGCCGCCGACGCGTTTCAACGCTTCGAAGTACACCGCGAGGCCCTCGTTGAACCAGACGGGCGGATCGGGCAGCAGCCGGTCGAGATACTGGTGAAACCCCTCGTGGCGGATCGTGCGGAACATCTCGTCGCGGTTGGGCAGGTTCCAGATCAGGAGTTGCTTCAAGACCGGGCTGTAGAGACCCGCGAGCTGGTCGGGCATCCTCCCGATCAGGGAGTTTGCATCCGACGTGTAGGTGTCGAATCCGGTGCGCCCCGAGAAGAGATAAACGCGGTACTGGCGCTTCGCCTCGGAACGCAGCGACTTGACGGACGAGCGGAAGTCGGCGAGCGCGTCTTCGAGCACCAGCGCCGCCTTCTGGCACGTGTCGGCGTCGATGTCGGACATCACGTGGTAGTTGGAGGTCTTGTACTCGTAGGTCTTCGTCCACTGCGGACCGTTCTGTGCCCGGATGACGACGCGAGCGAGGCGGTCGAGACCGGACGAGCACACCCCGCAACGGGCCGCGTCCTCCGTGAGCCGGCGCGCGTCGTCGAGGCGGCCCGCCTGCAGATAGAGGACTCCCGCCACCTCGAGCCGTTCGGTCCCGGCATCGGGGTGGGTGCGGATCGCGTCGATCGTCTTGCCGAGCGCGTCGTCTCGGCCGAGCCGGCCGAGAATGCGCGCCTGAAGCAACAACGCATCCATCGCCGAGCCGTCGGCCGCCACGGCCTTCTCGATCTCGGCGAGCGCCTTCGTCGGCTCGTCGAGGCCCCAGAGCGCCTGCGCCGCCAGGACACCGGTTGCCGTGTCGGGCGCGCCGTCCTTGCGCATCGACTCCGCGACCGCCAATGCCTCCGCGAATTCGCCGGCGGCGAGCTTTGTGATCGCGTCGACGTACGCGGTCATCAACTCGGGTGGGAGCGACATCAGCCCCGAAGGCAGCGACGGCCGCTTCGCGACGGGCGCCGACGCGGCCGGTCCCTTCGGAACTTCGAAGAGCCAGGCCGGAAGCACCTTCTTCGCGTCGAAGGCGGCGTCAAACTCCTTGCGCTTGCCATCGACCACGGCGTCGAGCTTTCCCTGGATCCACGAGGGTTCGATGAGGCCGGAGATCACGATCTCGCGCCATCCGGGCACCGAGATCAGCGCCACGCCGAACTCTTTGTCCGTCTTCGGCGCACTGCCGATCGACGTCCCGTTGATGGATCCCGTCACGCGGTTGGTCGTGACGGCGGCGTCGAGACGGAACGGGCGACCCACCGGCGAGGGATGCGCGGGCAGCTCGGCGATCATCTTCTTGTCATTGCCGTTCACGTACACGATCCGCGGCGGAACCCACCGCTTGCGCGGACCCTCGACCAGCGACGGGACGCCGAATCCGATCACCCACGCGCGCACCAGCTTCGTCTTCGGATCCTCGGAGGCGCCCAGTTGGATGAACGGGACCGACGCCACGTCGTCCGTGTACTGGTCGCCCTTCACCGTGATCGTGTACGGGCCCCGGAAGTGGACGGGAAAGAACAGCGCTCCGTCGGCGTTGTTCTCGAAATCGGTCGGCTGACCGGCCGTATAGGCGATCTCGAGCGCTCCCGACGACGAGACGAACTTGCGCAACTTGCCCTTGACCACCGTCTGCGGGGCCGGGAGCGGGCACTCGGTGCGAAATGCGATGCGTCGCGCGAGGTCCTCGATCGCCGCGCGCTTGCCGAACGCATAGTCGCGGTCGCGGTTCGTCTCGAGCGACGCGAGCAGCATCTTCATCGCGACCGACGCCTGACCCGACGAGAGGTTGGCCTTGACGCGATCGAGATCGAGAAGGAACGCCGCCTCGCTCGGCGCCGGAGCGTCGTCGGCACACGCCCTACGCGGTGCCCTGACCCTGGGCAGCCCGACCAGCGCGGTCAGGCCGAGAGTCGTCGCGAGGACCGTGCCGAAGACGCGAGTGGCGGCGCGCATGGTCCGATCCTCCCTTTCGCGGACGTGGGTCCCGTCCGCCAATCGGAAATCCTCGCACGGCTCGCGGGGCCGACGCCCTCGACTTCGCGTCGGCGGCGCAGCGGACTTCGGAGCGGTCCTACTTCGGAAGGGGCGTCGGGTCCCCGGCCGGTTCGACGGGCACGGGCGGAGTGACCGGCGTTGGCACCGGATCGGCGGGGGCGGGGGGAGTCTCCGGAACGGGAATCGGCGCCGGTTCGACGGGCGCGGGCGGAGTCACCGGCGTCGGGATCGCCGCCGGATCGACGGGCGCGGCCGGATCGACGGGGACACAGGGCAACGCGGGCGCGGGCGCAGGCGTCGGTGCGGGTGCGACGGGCAATGCGGGCATGGGCCGAGGAGCGCAAATCACCGGCGGACGACTCGGCGCGCGGGGTGCGCACGGAGGGGGCAGACGACGCGATCCGCACGGATCGAACGGGTCACACGGATCGCAGAAGTTGCACGCGGCGAGCGGTGCCGACATGGCGACGAGGACCAACCAGACGGAGACCCTGCGCATTCGAATTCCTCCCAGGAACGCTCTCGGCTCTCCGAGGCCGACTTCGACCAAGGGTGAACATAGCGACCGGCACCCCATCGACGCAAGCAACG
>JANNRO010000301.1:0-4917 GCA_031401505.1 Planctomycetia bacterium | reverse complement strand
GAGGGCGGCGCCGCTCCCGTCGGCAGGCCGATGGTCCCCAACGTCGTCGGGCTCTCCGAGTCGGCTGCGAAAGACGCGCTCGACGCCGCCGGTCTCGACTCGACGATCGAATACGTCGCCGGCGATCCTTCGCAGGTCTTTCTCGTGGTCGAACAGAGCCCCGAAGCCCCCACCGAGGTCGACGAGGGATCGGTCGTGATGATGCGGATCGTCAAGTACGCGGCCCCCCCGCCGCTTGCGACCGGCGTGTCGATGCCCGACCTCGTCGGACGCACGGCGTGGCAAGCCGAAGACCTCCTGACGTCGATCGGGCTGCGGGCGAACCCGATCCTGCTCGACAACCCGTCGGTGCCCGCGCTGCGCGTGTTCGCGCAGCAACTGCCGGTGGGTTCGCTGGTGGCGAACGGCACGAGCGTCACGTATCGCGTGAGTCGCCCCGCACCCCCGACGCCCACCGTCGTCGTGCCCAACCTCTATCAGCGCACGGTCGCGTCGGCCATGTCGCTCGCGGCGCAGGCAGGCGTTTCGATCACGATCGTCGAAGTGTCGACCAATTCCTATCCCGCCTGGCGCGTGTTCAGCCAATCGCTCGCCGCGTACAGCGTCGTCCCCGCGGGCACGAACGTGATCGCGCGCATCGCGAAGCCCTCGGGCGGCGCAGGCACGACGATCGTGCCGGATCTTTCGGGCAAGTCCGCGGCGGAAGCGACGTCGCTCCTCGTGACGGCGGGTCTCTCGGTCAACCTGATCGAGGTCTTCGCGCCTGGGAATCCGCCGCTCAAGGTATTCGCGCAGTTTCCGGCCGCCACGTCCCAAGTCGCGATCGGAACGCTGGTACAGGCGAAAATCGCGAAGCTTTCGTCCGGATGGAAGGTCGTGCCCGCACTGTTCGGCCTGACCAAGGCGCAGGCCGTCGCGAAGCTCTCGCTGGCCGGGCTCTCGGCCAATGCGGTCGACGTCGCCAACCCGACCAAGCCCGTCGGGAAGGTGTTCTGGCAGAACGCCGTCGCGGGGTCGACCAAGCCCGCGGGCTCCATGATCACGTTCCACGTCGCCAAGCCCGCGGTGGTATCGGTGCCGTACCTGATCGGGCTGAGTTCCGCGCAGGCCGCCCAGGCGCTGGTCACGAACGGGCTCGATTGGAAGAAGTCGTACAAGATGCCGCCGGCCCCGAGCCCGTTCGGCAAGGTGTTCGAGCAGTCGATCGGCGCCGGCGCGCTCGTCGTGCCGGGCACACAGGTCGAGTACTTCCTCCCTTCGGGCGGGTTGCCACCGGCGGTCGCGCTCGTTCCGAACCTGATCGGGAAGTCGAAGGCCGCCGCCGCGATCATCGCCAACTCGGCCGGCTTCGTCACCAACGTCGTCGAGGTCGTCGGCCCCGCTCCCTGGGGATTCGTGTACTTCCAGTCGCCGTCTTTCGGCAGCCCTGCCAATGTCGGCGCGACGATCACGATCCACGTTCGCAAGGCCGGGCTCGTGCCACTTACGGTCGCCGTCCCCAACCTCATCGGGCTGACCGGCGCGCAGGCCGCAGCGGCGCTGGCGGCCGTCGGGCTCGGTTCCAACGGCTCCGTCGACTTCAATCTCACCAAGCCGCTCCACAAGGTCTACAGCCAGAACTACAACGTCGGCACACTGGTCAGTCTGGGTACCGTGATCAAGTGGAAGCGCAATCCCTGACGGCATCGGCGCTGCTGCTCGTCCTCGCCTGCTCGGTCCCGGCGACGGCAGCGCCTTCGGACGATCCGGACGTCGCCCGGGCGCGTCAATCGATCGAGCGGTTCGCGAAGGACCCGTTCGAGCAACGCGCCCGGGAAGCGGCCTTGCGGGCGCTCGGGCGCATCGGCGGCCGGGAAGCGGCCGAGGTCGTCGCGACGGTCATGGACGACCCGTTCGTCCATCTGCGCGACCACGCCGTGTCGGCCCTCATCGCGATGTGTCGGGGCCCGCGAGCGGTCGAATCGATCGCCTGGATCACGAAGGTGGCGCTGGTCGATCGCAGGCGCGCGGCGCTGCGTCGGGGCGCCGCGACGGCGCTCGGCATCGTCGGCCACGCCGACGGCGTGCGCGCGTTGGGGGCGGCCGTCGCCAAGGAGAACGATGCCGGCGTCCTCGTGGCGCTCGCCGACGCGCTGGGCCGGGGAATGGACGACGACGGCGCGACATCGCTGGCCATGCGGCTCGCGTCGAAGGACCCCGACGTCGTGGGCGCCGCCGCCCGCGCGCTGGGGCGTACGCGCGCGAAGGGCGATGCGACGGCCGCGTTGCTCGAGCCGATTCTCGCGCATGGCCACGCGTCGGCTCGCGTCGGCGCCATCGACGGGCTTTCGATTGCATCGCCCGAGGTCCTCGCCACGCACCTCGACACTCTTGTGATCGACAAGGCGATCGAGCCGCGCATCGCGACGTGCGATGGGTTGGCCCTGCTCGGCACGAAGGCGATCGGAACGCTCGCGTCGCTCCTCGACGACGCGTCCTGGCGCGTGCGAGTCGCGGCCTACGAGGCGGCGATCTCGATCTGGAGCAAGGACGTGATTCCCCTGCTGATCGAGCGATCGCGGACCGAGGCGGGGCGACTGCAGGCCGACGCGTTTCGCGCGCTGCGCACGATTACCGGCGCGGACGTCGGCCCCGACTCCGACCTGTGGAACGCGTGGTGGAAAGCCAAGGGAGCGGCCCTCGACCTCGGGCCCCGTCCCGCGATCGACCGATATGGACGAATCCGACGTGCGGCCCCGTCCGGTGCGTCGTTCGACCCAACGAAGACCGCGGCGTTCTTTCGGCTGCCGATCCATTCGAAGCGGCTCGCGTTCGTGTTCGACTTCTCGGGATCGATGAGGGATCCCGTCGAAGGCGGCGGTTCGGGTACGAAGGCCGAACTGGCGAGGCTCGAGTTCGCAAGGGTCATGGCCGGCCTCTCGAACGACCAGTTCTTCGACCTGTTCATCCATCGATACCCGTCCGTCTTTCCTCCCGCGCCCCTGCTGACGCGGGCACTCGGCGCGTTGGCGCCCGGTGGCGATGCGTCGGCCCGAAAGGCCATCGGCTGGCTCTCGAAGGAAGAACCGAAGGGTTGGGGTGCGTTCTATGACGCCCTCGTCGCGATCGCTGCCGACGAGTTGGACACGATCGTGTTGCTGTCCGACGGCGTACCGTCCCGCGGGACCTACGACCGTGACTTCCGCCTGATCCCCGAGTTCGTGAAGGCGAACCGTTTTCGTCGCGTGGCGGTGGACACCGTGCTCGTGGGCAGGACGGGCAGCGATCGGACGTTCCTGTCGGACCTCGCCGACGCCACCGGAGGCCGCTTTCAGGACGCGACCGAACGGGCGCACGGGAAGTAGCGAGGCCGCCCTTTCGCCGACGTTTCCTCGCCTTGGGAGGTCCGGCCGCCCGTGGTAGGTTCCGCCCTCCTCCGGTCGGACCCGGGCCCCGCCGCTCGTCCGCCCGCCCTTTTCCCGGAGCGCGAGCCACCCCCATGCGGAAGACCCCCTTGAACGCGGCGCACGTCGATGCGGGCGCGCGCCTCGTGGACTTCCATGGCTGGGAGATGCCCGTTCAGTACAAGGGCATCCTCGAGGAGACGAGGCTCGTGCGAGCGCACGGCGGCCTGTTCGATCTCTGCCACATGGGCCGGCTCGTGATCACGGGTCCCGATCGCGAGGCGCTCGTCGAGCGCGTGTTCTCGAGCAACCTCTCGAAGATGAAGTTCGGCAAGGCCAAGTACGGGTTCCTGCTGAACGAGCAGGGCTTCCCCAACGACGACGTCATCGTCTATCGCGACAAGGACGTCATCCACATCGTCATCAATGCGGGCAACCGCGATCGCGACGACGCCTGGGTGCGCAACGTGTGCGAGGTCTCCCGGTTCAAAGCCACGATCGTCAACGTCTCCGACGAGCAGGCGATGATCGCAATCCAGGGGCGCGACTCGGAAGCGACGATGCAGCCGTTGACGAGCATCGACCTCTCGCAGGTTCCCTACTACGGCTTTTCGAACTGCAAGGTCGCGGGTGTCCCGACGCTGATCGCGCGTACGGGCTACACGGGCGAGGACGGATTCGAGATCTTCCCGCCGCAGAAGGACGCCCGCATGCTCTGGGACGCCATGCTCGGCGCGGGCAAGCCCTTCGGCATCGCCCCCATCGGGCTCGGCGCGCGTGACGCACTTCGGCTCGAGGCGGGCATGCCCCTCTACGGCAACGAGATCGACCTCGACATCAATCCGCTCGAAGCCGGCCTCGATTTCGGGCTCGATCTTTCGAAGACCGGCACGATCGGGATCCCGGCGCTCGTCGCTGCCAAGGCGAAGGGCGTCTCGCGCAAACTGGTCGCGATGGTCGCGCACACGCCGCGCATCGCGCGCCAGGGGTGCGATCTGGTCTCCGGCGGCAAGATCGTCGGCAAGGTCGTCAGCGGCGCCGCGAGCGCGACGCTCGGCAAGAACATCGCGACCGGCTTCGTGCCCCCGGCGTTGACGCCGATCGGCACGAAGTTCGAAGTCGACATCCGCGGTTCGCTCCACCCGATCGAGGTGGTGCCGCATCCCTTCTACAAGCGCGCCCGCTAGGGCGAATTCCCGGGAGACGCTCATGGCCACGAGGCCCGCCGACTGCCGCTACACGAAGACCCACGAGTGGGTCCGTCTCGAAGGCACGACCGCCGTCGTCGGGATCACCGACTTCGCCGTCGAGCATCTGGGCGAACTGGTGTTCGTCGATCTGCCCGCGAAGGGCAAGAAACTCGGCAAGGGCGAGACGCTCGCCGAAGTCGAATCGGTCAAGGCCGTCGGCGAGGTCTACACGCCCGTCGCGGGCGAGGTGACGGAGTCCAACGCCGGGCTCGCGGGCGACCAGACCCCGCTCGCGAAGGATCCCTTCAAGACCGGGTGGCTTGCGAAGTTGAAGGTCCCGGCCG
>JANNRO010000300.1:0-12360 GCA_031401505.1 Planctomycetia bacterium | reverse complement strand
GCCGACGCAGCACCCGTGTGGTCGCTCGGATCAACGGCCCCACGACGGGCAACGCGGCGATCCGCTTGCGGCGGCGCTTGCGGCGGTACGCACGACCGACGTCGGAGTCGGGCACCGCCGGATCGAGGCCAACCGCGACGGCGGCTTCGTGCGAAGCCTCGACGAGATCGACGTCCAGGAGATCGCACGCAAGCTCCAGCCGAAGTCGCGCGAGCTTCGGGCGCGCAACACCGTCGGACACGAGGGGGCGGGGCGGTTCCCCGACCGTGCGATGCGCGTACTCCGTGAAGAGCGCGACCTTCGCCCGCTTCTGCCTCACGCCTCGGCTGGCCTGCGCGGCGTGGATTCGATAGTGGAGGCCCACGAATCGATTTCGCAACGGGAAGACGCCCCGCGCGACCAGTTCGAGCCACAGGCCCCGATCGTCGGCGCCCGCGAATTGCGGTGCCGACGGGAATCCGCCCGCGGCGAGCAGGTCGGAGCGTCGTGCGACGACGGTGCCCGGGGTCGTGATGCCGATCCGCATCCAAGCCTCTTCGTACGTCCGAGGCTCGGCGTGGTCTGCCGGCGGAAACGTCGCGTGACCGTCGGGCGCGGGACCGAGCCACGCGAGATCGGAGGAGACGAACCGACCGGGTGACGCACGAAGGAGCGCCACCTGACGCGCGAGGTAGTCGGGGGACCAGACGTCGTCCTGGTCGAGAAACGCGACGGCATCGCCTCGAGCGTCCGCCAGGCCTCGATTGCGCGCTCCCCCGACGCCGAGGCGTTTCGTGGACGAGAGCCGCGCGTCGACTCCGAGCTTCGCCGCGGCGGCGGCGAGCCTCGAAAGCAGGACGGGACTCGCGTCCGATGATCCGTCGTCGACCGCGACCCACTCGATCGGCCGGTACGTCTGGGCGAAAATCGACTGCGCCGCCTCGTCGAGCCAGTGCTCGCCGTCGAAGACGGGCATCACGATGGAGACGAGGTCGTTCACGTGCGTACGGAAGTGTCTTACACTTCCGTACGCAGGTCGCATGATGGGGGGGTGGGTACCTACGACCGACAGACGCCGCCGGATCTCTCGAACGAGGCCTCGCCCTGGACGCACCTCGCGCGACTCGTGCCCTCCGGGGCGTCCGTGCTCGATCTTGGCTGCTGGGACGGGATGCTGGCTCACCTCGTGCACGGCCGAGGTGCGTCCCGCGTGCTGGGTGTCGAGCGCGACCCGGGCGCGGCGTCGCGCGCCCGCGCCCGGGGCATCGACGTCGTCTCGGCCGACCTCGACGCCCCGGACTGGCCCTCGTCGATCAAGGGCGAGCGCTTCGACCGGGTGATCCTCGCCGACGTCGTCGAACACGTGCGCGACCCGCTCGGCACGCTTCGGCGCATCGTCGAGCACCTGCTCGCCCCCGGGGGCCGCATCGTGCTCTCGGTCCCCAACGTCGCCCACGCGAGCGTCCGACTCTCGCTGCTGGTCGGCGACTTCGATCGTGCCGACCGCGGCATCCTCGATCGGACGCATCTCCACTTTTTCACCCGGCGCAGCCTCCACGCGCTGCTCGGTGATGCCGGTCTCTCGATCCGGGAGGCGCGCGACGTCGTGCTGGACGTGCCGCTCGACGTCGTACGGGCCACGCTGGCTCGCGCGCAGATCGCCTCGAGCGCCGATCTCGAGCGCGTGCTGACGGAGGCGCCCGATGCGCGCGCCTATCAGTTCGTCTGGAGTGCGGAGCCCGTCGCGGCCGGATCGGCCATCGCGCCGGCTCCGGCTCCGACGAGCGGTGACACCGTCCGCGTCATCGATCGCCTGCTGAAGGCACAGGCTTCGAAGATCCGCCGGCTGGAAGAGCGCATCCGCGTCCTCGGCTCGCCGAACCCGCTCGCGTTCATCCGGTACGGCTGGGTGCGGCTGCGCCAGCGCCACCAGCGCCGACGGGAGGAGCGGGGGGCGTAGCGTCGGAGAGATCGTCGCGCCCCATCTGGACGAGCCGTGCGTACGCCCCCTGACGTGCCATCAACTCGTCGTGGGAACCGGCCTCGACGACTCGCCCTCCCCCGAGCAGCACGATGCGGTCGGCCGCGCGCACGGTCGAGAGTCGGTGCGCGATCACGATCGCCGTGCGCCCCTTCGCGGCGCGGACCAGCGCACCCGTCACGGCGCGCTCGCTCTCCGCGTCCAGATGACTGGTCGGTTCGTCGAAGACGAGGATCGCCGGCTCCTGGAGCAGCGCGCGCGCCACGCACACGCGCTGGCGCTCGCCGCCGGACAGGCGCGCTCCACGCTCGCCGAGTTTCGTCTCGAGCCCTTCGGGGAGCGCGCGCACGAATCCCGCGGCCGCCGCGTCGAGCGCCGAGAGGATTCGCGCGTCGTCGGCATCGGGTGCCGTCAACCGGAGGTTGTCCCGGGCGCTCCAATCGAAGAGGCGCGGCTCCTGCGGGACGACTCCGACGCACCGACGCCACGGTTCGCCCCGCAGACGAGTCAAATCGACGCCGTTCACGACGACCGCGCCCTCGGTCGGGTGTCGCACGCCGAGCAGCAGATCGACGATCGTGCTCTTGCCGGCACCCGAAGGCCCGACGAGCGCCGTCGTGCGACCTGGCTCGAACGCGAGGTCGACCCCGTCGAGCACGGCGGGTCCGGTCGGCGTGTATCGGAACCGGACACCCCGGAACTCGATGCGATGGGGCGCCGCCGGAACGTCCTCGGTGCCGTCCGGAGGGGGATCGGCCGCGGGATCGGCGAGGAAGCGCTCGAGCACGGGAATCGCCGAGAGATTGGCCGACAGCTGCGCGCGCGCGCTGGGAATCGCGAGGAATCGCGGGAGAAATCGATAGAGCGTCAGCAGGAACGGAAAGAGCTGGATCGCACCGGCGTTTCCGCGGATGGGCAGGACCGTGAGCCCGAGCCAGAGGATCGCGAGCACGACGACGGCACCGAACAGTTCGCTCGCCGGCGCGATCACCTCCAGCGCGCGGCGTTGCTTCCACGCGGCTTCGAGCATCCCCCGGTTGCCGACGTCGAAGCGCTCGACGGCCGCGTCGGTACGACCGGCGAGTTTCAAGAGGTGGAGCCCCGACAGCGTCTCGTGGATCGACCCCGCGACCCGCTTGCCCTCCTCCCGCATGCGCTTGGCGTGATACTCGATCGGGCGGCGCAGACGGCGGATCACCCATCCGACGAGCGCCAGGAAGACCAACGCGGCCGCCGTCAGCACGGGCGCCATGTAGAAGAGCAGCCCCAGATAGCAGACCGCCATCGTCGACATGACCGAGAGTTGGACGAAGCCGGTGGATGCGGAGCCCAGCCGCTCCGTCTCGTGGAGGATCAACGAGTCCTGCTCTCCGATCGGCCGCGACTGGAGCCACGAGAGGGGGGCATGCGCCAATCGATCGAAGACCTGCCGGCGTACGCGCGCGTGCACGCGAGTCCCGACGCGCTCGCGGAGCGTGGACGAACCCCACCACGCGAGCCCCCGCACGGCGATCGCGCCGAGGATCATCGTGATCAGGAGCGCCCGCTGGATACCGGGGGAGAGCCCCGCCAACAGGGGAAGCACCCGCGAGAACGGCCCGAGTCGCCCGAACGTCCCCGCCTCGGTCACCTCGAGCAGAACTCCGAAAAGTCCGATCGAGACCACTTCCAGGAAACTCGCCAGCGCGCCGAGTACGACCGCCGCGACGTAGTTCCGGCGTTCGGGCCGAATCGCGGCCCACAGGGCGCGCATCGGCCCCGAGGCCGGGATTCGGGGCGCCGGACGCTTCGGGGTCGAGTCGGGGCCCGGCATCGAGGTTCGTGTCGCGGGCGCCATCGGCGACGATGGTAAATGGACCGTCCCTGCCCTGCTTCCCCCCGAAGGACCGTTCGAGAGACTCCCCGTGATCGTCCTCGTCGCCCGTTCCCACCCCGAGCCCACCCAGACGTTTCATCGACGCATGGCGCGGGCCCTCGCATCGTCCGGCATCGCGGTCACGCGCGTGGCCTTGAAACACGGACGGGGTGCGATCGAGGGCGGCGATCCGACGCGCTTCCCCCGCGACGAAGGGGCATCGGCGTGGCGGACGTTTTTCCGTCGGCCGCTCGGCGCGCTCGCCTTGCTGGCATCGTTGCTGGTCCGCGCGAGTCGAGGCAACAAGGAGGGCGGACGCGCCGGAGCGGTCGTCGCCTGGCGTGACGGGCTGGCGCTGGCCGATTGGGCGCGACGGATCGAAGGTCCGGTCCGGTTTCATGCACAGTTCGCCTCGTGGGAGGCGACCGCGGCGCTGGTGGCGGCGCGCACGAGCGGCGCGGCCTTCTCGTTCGAGCTGCACAATGCCTACACGTTCGTGCGGGGACGTGCGCTGCTGCGGTGGAAACTGCGCGCGGCCGACGTCGTGACCGCGATTTCAAACGACGCGCGCCGCCGAGCGATCGACCTCGCGCCCGACGTCGCCTCGCGCGTGCGCGTCGTCCGGTGCGGACTCGACCTCGACGACGTTCCGACCCGGGCGAGCGGCGGTCCCGATGTCGTCGCCGTGGGGAGTCTCGTCCCACGAAAGGGCCACGACATGTTGATCTCCGCGATCGCGCGCGCCGCGGCGAATCGGCCCGGGCTCCGTGCCACGATCGTCGGCGAGGGTCCCGAGCACGCGGCTCTCGAGCGTCGCGTGCGCGAGTCGGGCGCGCCGGTCCGTCTCGTCGGGCCGCTGTCCGAACGCGAGGCATGGGCCCTTTCGGCCTCGGCGACGATCGCCGTGTTGGCGTGTCGGACCGCGTCCGACGGCGATGAGGACGGCGTTCCCGTCGCGCTGATGGAGGCCATGGCGGCGGGCACGCCCGTCATCTCGACCCCGGTCGGAGGCATCGGAGAACTGCTCGAGGGCGGCGAGGCCGGCGTGCTCGTTCCCGAGCGCGATCCAGCCTCCCTCGCGACGGCGATCGAACGTCTGCTCTCCGACCCCGCGCTGCGCGAGCGCCTCTCGACGCGGGGGCGCCGCGCCGTGGCCGAGCGGCACGAGCTCGTCGGCTGCGCACGGGACCTCGCGCGGGCTCTCGGCGCGACGGCATCCGCCGGAGCGGCGACGTGAGTTGGCTTTCGCTCGAACTCGCCCCGAATGCCGACGAACGACGAGGACGGGCGGCGCTCGAGGCGTCGGACGCGGGTCCCGCCGGCCGCGTGGGTGCCGTCCTGTCCGCGGGAACCGTGCCGATCGACGGCGAGCGGACCTACGTCGCCTCGACGCCCTTGGGCACGCTGCGTTCCGATCGAGTCCGTTCGCTCCTGGCGACGGGACTGGTGCCTCGGCGCTTTTCGGGGTCCGCCGCCTCCGCCTATCTGTGGGCGGGATCGGCGCTCGAATCGATCGTCGCGGGAGTTCGGCGCGAATCGATTCTGCCGTCGGTCGTGCGGTCTGCTTCGGTTTCGTTGTCCGATGTCGAGGATGCGATTCGCGCCGCGGTGTCGGGCAAGGTGGTGAGGTACGACCGCACGCTCGGCGCGCGGGCGCTCGTGGGACTCCTGCGCGCCCACGACGAGGCTCCCACGCTCATCCAACTCTCCTGCGAGACGGCGTTCGCCGACGCCGCACAGGAACTTCCCGAGATCTTCGACGCCTACTTGCTCCATGCCGACGTGCCGACCGTGTCCGGCTTCGAGTCTTTCGTGATCGCGACCGTCGCCCAACGGCTCTTCCATGTCGAGTTCGTCGCCGCGACGGGCGCGGAGGCGCTGTTCGGGTTCGGCGAGGCCGCGCGGCTCGCGGGGCGTCGTTCGCGACCGCGCCTACTCCGGCGTCGATTTCGTCCGGCGGCCGACTCGCTTGACGTCGATGGCTCCCGAGCCGCCGAGATCGCAGGACTCGCGGGCGCGCCGATTCATCGGGTCTCGTCGATCCTCGCCGTCTTGCCGACGCAAACCCGGGATGCCGTCGCGCATTTCGGACCTCGCGACGTGCCGTCGGGACTCTCCCGTGACGCCCATGTCGCGTCGGTGTGGTCCGAGATCGCATCCCTCGACGACGCCGCGGGCGAACGGTCGTCTCCTGCGGGCCTCCGCGTCCTCTGCCCGTTCGTGCGACGGGACATCCGTGAACTCGCCCATCGGTTGCCTCCATCGGTGCGGTTCGGCCGACTGGGCTCGGGCGGACCGCTCGCTCGCTGGGCGGCGACCGACCCCGTACGCAGCGACGTGTCCACGACGTCCTCCGACGAGCGGTGGGACGCCGCGTGTCGAGGGGCGCTTCGATCCCGCATCGAGGCAGCGATGGGGGCCGCCGCGCAATCACCCGTGTTTCACGCCGAGGGAGTCACGACTGCGCTCGCTCGGTTTCGCGCCGGGACCCACGGATGGACGGGTCGTCGGATCGCCACCATCGCGCTTCTCGCCGGGTACCTCGAGCGTGAACGCCTCGAACCCGAACCTTCGGGCTGAACCCGGGACCCGCGTTCGTTCGTTGGTAGGCGGGCTTTCGTCGCCGGTCGTGGGCGCCGTTCCCCTAGAATCGGGCGAGGGCCTACGCGGAGGGCCGCTCGAGGCGGCATCCCGCCCGGCGCCGACGAGAGGTCCTCGATTCGAAGCGCATGCAGACGCTCCTCGAGAACCCCCTCCTCCTCGCCCTGCTCCTCGCGGCCCCCGTGCTCGTGCTCGTCGCGCCGTTTCGGACCGGATGGTTGCTGGCGCTCGTCGTGTTCGCGTGGGCCGACAGCAGCATGCCGCTGGTCGAGTTCGCCCGCAAACCCTGGGTCCGATTCGCCGTCCTCCTGCTCGTCGCCTTCCACGGTGCGGTGCGCCTGCGCGGACGAGGTCGGGGTGCCCGTCCTCCGACCGCCGCGTACCTCCTCTTCGCGTTCTGCGTCGTTTCCCTCCTGTGGGCCGATCCGTTCGACTACCCGGCCGGATCGACGGTGTTCCTGGGCCTCTTGTGGACGGTCCTCTTCGCCCTCGTCGCGCGTCTGGCCCCGACTTCGGGCGCGGCCGCCTCGACGGTCAATCGGATCGCGAGCGTGCTGCTCGTGCTCTTCGCCATCGGCCTCGTGCCATTCGGCCGTGCGGAAGGCATCGTCGTCGAAGGGACCGGGCGCCTCCGAGGGTTCTTCAACAATCCCAACGGACTCGGGATCACCTGCGCGATCATCGCGCCCTTCGTCGCGATCGCCGCGACACGGGCCCGGGGCTCCCGGCGGGCGTGGCGATGGACGCTGGTCGGGGTGCTGGCCGTGCTCGCGTTCCTCTCGGGGAGTCGCACCGGCGTCGGAGGCGTGATGGCCGGCGTATCGGTCGCGCTCTTCGTGCGCCATCCGTCGAAGTACCTGATGGGCGTCGCCGCGATCGGAACGCTCGCGGCAGCCGCCACCCTCGCGCGCGGCGACATCGATCTGGAAGAGGGTGCGACCGGCAACCTGATCCGGGGGCAGACCATTTCCCGACTCTCGGGGCGGCTCGACCGCTGGCGGGCGGGTGTCGAGATGTGGCGCGAGAGTCCCGTACTCGGCAAGGGCTTCATGACGAGTCGCAAGATCCAGTTCGTCGAGATGAGGGACGACGGATCGACGGCGAGCGCGTCGCCCGACACCGCCGGCCAGGGCATCAACTTCCACAGTCAATGGGTCGAGACGCTGGTCGATCTGGGCGTCGTCGGGACGGCGCTGCTCCTGGCGCTGGGCCTCTCCCTTCGCAAGGTCGCCCGACGGCTCGCGCACACGACCGTCGATCCGGGCGGAGCCGCGTTCGGCGCCGCCTATCTCGGTACGCTGACCGCCGTGACGCTCGATTCCTTCTTCCACAATTGGGTCCTGACGCCCGGAAGCCCCTTCGCGCTCCTGTTCTGGAGCCTGACGGCGATCGCGCTCCGACTCGACCAACTCCCGCGCCGCCCGGTCGTCGACGCGACCCCCGTCCCGGCCGCCGCCCACCCGGAACCCGCCCTCTCATGAAACAGGTCGTACAGGATTTCGGATCGGGCACGATCCGGCTCGAGGACGTCGCGCCACCGGCCGCACGCGAGCGGTTCGTCCACGTGCGCACGGTCGCAAGCGTCGTGAGTCCCGGCACGGAGCGGGCCATCCTGTCGCTCGCCCGAAAGTCGCTCGTCGGCAAGGCGCGCGCGCGCCCCGACCTCGTTCAACGCGTCGTGCGCAAGCTGCGTCGCGACGGACTCCTGTCCGCCGTGCGTACGGTCAAGGACCGGCTCGGGGCCCCGGTCCCGCTGGGCTATTCGGCGGCCGGCGTCGTCCTCGACGCACCGGGCTGCCTCGGTCGCTTCGTGCCGGGGGACCGCGTCGCGATGGCGGGCGCGGGGTATGCCAATCACGCCGAGGAAAACGTCGTCCCGCGCAATCTCGTGGCGCGGGTTCCGGCGAACGTGCCCCTCGAGGACGCCGCGTTCGCAACGCTGGGTGCCATCGCACTCAACGCCCATCGCGCGTCGGGGATCGGCGTCGGCGATCGGGTCGCGATCCTGGGCGTCGGTCTGCTCGGAACGCTGGCGCTTCGAATCGCGAGAGCCGCCGGCGCCCGCGTGCTGGCCGTCGATCTCGACCCGGCACGCCTCGCGATCGCGCAGAGCGATGGGGCCGAGGTGGTCGCCCGACCCGATGGCGCCGCCGCCGCGGCCCGGGGCTGGGCGGGCCGCGGCGGCGTGGACGCCGTCGTCATCGCCGCGGCTTCGAAGGACGACGCGCCGGTGTCGCTCGCCGGCGAACTCATTCGTCGCGCCGGCACTGTCGTGGCGCTCGGGGACGTTCCGCTCGCCCTTCCCAGGCGCCTCTACTACGCCAAGGAGGCGGTGCTGCGCGTCGCGACGTCCTACGGTCCGGGGCGCTACGACCCGGGCTACGAGGAGGGAGGGCGCGACTATCCCGCTCCCTACGTTCGCTGGACGGCAGGTCGCAACCTCGAAGCCTTTCTCTCCCTGCTCGCGTCCGGATCGGTCGGCGTCGCCGATCTGTCCGACGCCGTGGCGTTCGACGACGCGATCGCGGCGTACGAGCGTCTCTTCGAGCCCGGCCATGGGCGAGCGATCCGGTTCGTCTACGCGGCGGCGTCGGACGCGAAACCCGTCGCCCGCCCGCCCGCGCGCGCATCTTCGCCGTCTTCGACGACGGCGTGTCGCGCGGCGCTCGTGGGCGCAGGCGCCTTCGGGAGAGGAGTTCTCTGGCCCGCGCTCGCGTCGGCCGGGCTCGAACCGCGTCGCGTCGTGACGGCGACCGGTCCGAGTGCGCTCGAAACCGCGCGCAAACTGGGCTTCTCGGCATCGGGAACCTCGATCGACGAGGCGCTCGCCGATCCGGACGTCGACGTCGTCGTCGTGGCGACGCCGCACGATTCGCACGCAGCGCTCGCCGCCCGGGCGCTGCGCGCCAACAAGCACGTGTTCGTCGAGAAACCGCTCTCGGTCGACGAGCGAGGCCTCGACGCCGTCCTCGACGCGCTCGTGGGCGCGAAGGGAATCCTGACGGTCGGGTTCAATCGGCGCTTCAGCCCCGCCGCCCGTCGCGCCCGTGCGTTCCTCGAGCCCGCGTTCGGGCCCGCGGTCGTCACCTATCGAGTCAATGCAGGCCCCGCGCCGGACGCGGGCTGGTTGTCCGACGCCTCGCGATCCGGAGGCCGGCTCGTGGGCGAAGGCTGCCACATGATCGACCTCGCCTGTTTCCTGACGGGCGAACGTCCGGAACGCGTGGCGGCGGCGGGGACGAGGTCGGCGGCCGGCGAAGGCTCGGCCGAAGACGACGTCGCGCTCACCATCGCGATGTCGAACGGGTCGCTCGTGTCGTTCGTCTACCACGCGATCGGAGACTCCGCGGCACCCAAGGAGCGCATCGAGATCGTGCGCGGCGATCGCTTCGTGGTGATCGACGACTTCCGCGGCGTCATCGAATCGCGCGACGGGAAGGCCGTCCGGTCGAAGGGCCCCGCCGACAAGGGACACGCCGACGAGGCGAAGGCGTTCGTCGACGCGATCCGCCGAGGCGGTCCGCCCCCGATCGCGTACGACGATCTCGTTGCGGTGACGCGGGCGACGTTCGCCGCGCGTCGCTCGCTCGAGAGCGGCCGATTCGAGGCCGTTTGAGATCGCTCTCGCGCCTCTTCGAGACGCTCCGACGCGTGCGCCCGTCGCAACCGGCGCATCGGTTGATTCGTCGATGGAAGGCGCGGGGCGCGCCCCCGGAGGCGGTGTCGGCGCGTTGGGTCGGACTGATTCCGCTTCCGCTCGAGTCGCGGCGCCCGAGGCGCGCGCCGTTCGATCACCCCGACCCGGACGGCGTCATCTGGACGTTCGCGGGCGCCCGGGCGCGCGTCGGCGACGACGGCCGGCTCGCGTGGGCCGAGCGCGACCCGACGGCGCTCGAGCGCTATCACGCGGCCTACGGGGACGTCGTCCGCACGCTGGTCGAGGACGGTCGCCCGGCCGAGGCACGACGTTGGCTCGGTGCGATCGACGTCGAACCGCACCCGTACGTTCGATCGCGCCGCATCCTCTCGCTCGTCGAGGCGCGCGGGCTCGGGCTCGTCGCCGCGGAGGAGGTCCTCGTGCGGGACGCCGCGGCGCTCTTCCGTTCGGTCGAACGCGACGTGCGGGGCAATCACCTGCTGGCCAATGCCGTCGCGCTCCATCGCGCGGGTCACGCCTTCGCGGGCGCGTCGGCGCGACGGTGGGCCGACCTCGGTCGTACGCTGCTCTGCGCCTGCGCACGCGACCAGGTGTCGCGCGACGGCATCCACTACGAGTCGAGTCCCGTCTACCAGGGCATCGTGCTCGAGCATCTGCTCGTGGCGCTGGAGACGGCGGCGGCCGTCGGCGTGGCGCCGCCGCCGGGCGTCGCGGACGCGGCGCAGCGTCTCATGGTCGCGCTCGAGGAACTGTCTCTTCCGGACGGCGAACTCGTACGGCGCGGCGACGGGGCGCCGGGCATGTCGCTTCCGGTCGACGCCCTGCGTGCGTGGGCCGCCAAGCGCTTGGCACCGATCGCGGCGCCGCGTGTCGGCACGCGCCTGTTCCTAGACGGCGGCCTCGGCGTGCTCGAGGTGCCCGTGACGCGCTCGGCGATCTCGCTGGTCGCGTGCGCGCCGTGCCCGAGAGAACTGCCCGCGCACGGCCACGCCGACGCGCTCGCGTGCGAGATCGTGTTGCGGGGCGTGCGGGTCGTCGCGTCGGCGGGCACGGCGGCCTACGGCGAGGGCGCGGCGCGCGACGCCGATCGCCGTCCCGGCGCGTTCGCGGGCGCGTTGCTCGATGGTCGTGCGCCGGCCGACCCCTACCGAGCGTTCCGGGTGGGGGCCCGCGGCTGGGTTCGGCGCCTCTCCCGATCGGACGAGGACGACGTGACGTCGATCGAAGCGTACTCCGACGGCTATACCCGTCCGGGTGACCCGACGATCCACCGCCGGCTGGTCTCGCTCGTCGAGGACGTCGCCGTGATCATCGACGAATGGACGGGGCGGGGTTCGAGCGTCGTCGATTTCGCATGGCCGCTCGGGCCCGGGCTCGACGCCGTGCTCGAGGGGCAGGGCGCGCGCATCGAGAGCGCCGCCGGCGCCTTCCGATGGTGGACGTCCCACGGAAGTGCGCGCGTGGAAGCGGGGCGATTCGCCACGGGACTCGGCATGTCCGTGCCACGCGACGTCCTCTGGAATCGCGTACGGGTCGAACGTCCGTCGCGCTGTCTCCACGTCGTCGCATCCGGCGGGGAACCGATCGAGGCGCGCCTCGTACCGGTGCCCGGTGGCGCGCTCCGCATCACCCTTCATCGGGGAGCCGTCGAGCGGTCGTTCCACGTCCCGACGGGCAAGCGGCCGTGAGACGGCTTCGCATCGCGATCGTCTCGCAGTACTACCCACCCGAGATCGGCGCACCGCAGGCCCGAATCCTCGAGACGGCGCGTGCGTTCGCGCGCCGGGGGCATCGCGTCACGGTGCTGACCGGCTTACCGAACCATCCGACGGGCGTGGTGCCGCCGCGGTGGCGCGGGCGGTTCTCGGCCGACGAACACGAACCGGGAATCCGCGTGCGCCGCGGCTGGTTGAGCGCGACACCCAACCGCGGGGCGGTGCGCCGGTCGCTCGGTCATCTGACCTGCGCGATCTCGTCGCTGCTGCGCGGGCTCGGCGGCGCGGGCGGCGCGGACGTCTACGTGGCGACGTCCCCGCCGCTGTTCACCGGGCTCGCGGGATGGGCGCTCTCGAGACTTCACCGCCGCCCCTTCGTGCTCGACGTACGCGATCTGTGGCCCGACGCGTTCGTGGATCTGGGTCTGGCGAAGGAGGGGCGCATCGTCGACGCATTCCGTCGCATCGAACGGTTCCTCTACGCACGGGCCGATCACGTCGTCCCGGTGACCGAGTCGTTCTCGACCCGCATCGGCGGCGCCGGGGTGGAGCCTCTGCGGCGCACCGTGGT
>JANNRO010000299.1:0-9378 GCA_031401505.1 Planctomycetia bacterium | reverse complement strand
AAGCCCAAGGACGACTGCAAGAAGGACGACAAGCCCTCCTGCGACAAGCCCAAGGACGGCTGCAAGAAGGACGACAAGCCCTCCTGCGACAAGCCCAAGGACGACCGCAAGAAGGACGACAAGCCCGACTGCGACAAGTCGAAGGACGACCGCAAGAAGGACGACAAGCCGAAGTCCAGGGATCGCTAGATCACCGACGTGATCTGCTGAACAGCGCAAGGGCGGCCATTGGCGCCCTCGACCTCCGGCGGCCGGCCCGAACTTCGGGCCGGCCGTTTTCGTTTCGCGAACCCGCCCGCCGCCCGCCATCCACGTTCGGGCGCCCCGTTGACAGAGGGGCCTTTGCGGTGTTGAGTGACGCCCATGTCCGACCCGAAGCGCCCGCTCGAGAACCCCATGGCCCCCGTCGGCCACTCGGCCGACGCCCGAGGTGCCGCGGCGCCGTCGTACGAGGCGCCCTCGCTGATCGAAGTGGGCACCCTGCGCGACCTGACCGCCGCGGGTTCCTTCGGCGACCCGACCTAGGCCGGTCGGCCTTCGTAGGCACTCCCAACGGATAGGTTGGGCCCCATGAACGAACCCGACGATGCGACGAACGGCCCGGCGCCGGTGCCCGTCCCCGACCAGAAGCGCGAGCGGGAGTGGCGCCGCTCGTTCATGATCACGCTGTGGGGATTCCTCGCCGCGTTCGTCCTGCTGCTCTTCGCGTTCCGGGCGGTGCTGTTCCCCTTCCTGATGGCGATGTTCGCCGCCTACCTCGTCGAGCCGGTGGTGAGCTGGGTCGCGCAGGGAAAGCGACTCGGCCTGCGCTGGGGGCGCGGCCCCACGCTGGTCCTGATGTACGCGATCGTGCTCGTCGGCGCGTTCCTGATGGTCTCGTGCGGCGTCCAGAAGCTCGGCACGAGCGTCCAACGCGAGATCGCAAAGTTGAAGACGGAGTTCGCCGTCACGAACGCCGCCGCGGAGTTCAAGTTGTCCGAGGCCGCTCGATCGAAGGTCTCGATCCCGAGCGGGACCGAACTCGTGCTCGACAATCGCCCGGGCGCCGCGCCCCGCCGGTATCGAACCGCGTTCGACGCGCAGATCGACGAAGGGCTCGACTCGGCTCGCGTGCTCCTCGATCCCGTCGAGCCTTCCGAGGCGCCCGAGGTCGCCGACCTCGACGCGAGCCTCTCGATCGTGGAACCGTCCCGCATCATCCTTCCCAAGGACAAGGACGGCAGCAAGCCGATCGTGCTCCGTGCGGCCGTCGGTGACACGGCGAAGGGGCTCGAGGTCGTCCTCAACCGCCGCCTCATCGCCCCCGTGCTCGCACAGATCGAGAAGTCGACGGGCCAACAGTTCGACCCGGGCGTCGTCCGTGAGTACGTCACCGCCCAAAGCCGCATTCACGGATCCGAGCTCCCCGGACGCATCGTCGCCTTCGGCCAGGGGGCGATCTTCCGCATCCTCGGATCGATGTACGAGATGCTCCTCATCCTGATGCTGACGGCGTTCATCGTCATCGATCGCCGACGCATCTCGGAGTTCTTCGCGACGCTGCCTCCGCCCAGCCAGCGCGCGAACTACGAGAAGCTGATTTCGTACGTGGACCGCGGGCTCGCGGGCGTGATCCGCGGACAGTTGCTGATCTGCGTCGTGAACGGGGCGCTCACGTACATCGGGCTCGCGATCTACGGGATTCCGTACGCGGCCGCGCTCGCGAGCGTCGCCGCCGTCTTCAGCCTCATCCCGGTCTTCGGCACGATCGCCTCGAGCATCCCGATCGTGCTCGTGGCGTTCACCACGGAGGGCGTCGGCGGCGGCGTGTTCGCTCTGGCGTGGATCGGGTTGATCCATCTGCTCGAGGCGAACCTGCTCAATCCGCTGATCATGGGCACGAACGCCGAAATGCACCCCGTGCTCATCATCTTCGCGCTGCTGGCGGGTGAGCACGCGTTCGGGGTGTGGGGCGCGCTCCTGGCCGTCCCCACCGCCAGCATCATCCAGTCCTGCTTCAAGTACTATCGTCACGAAGTCGTCGGGATTCCGCGCGAGGAGCCCCACGGTCACGGGACCTGGATCCGCTCGTTGCTCGGAAAACGTCGGCCGCCGAAAGACGCCTCCCCGAAGGGAACGAACGCATGAACGCCCTGGTACTCGCCGGGTTCGCCGAAACCTTCAAGTCGATCATCGGCGTCATCCTCGCCCTAGCCGGCCTCGGCATATTGCTGATGGGCACCATCGCCCTCTCCGACAAGGCCTGGCGCTCGGGCGGCGTCGCCACGGGGCTCGGTGCTGTTCTATTGGTCGCTGGCCTCTGGCTGGTCGGCGCTCTCTAGGAGGTCGACCGCTCGGCCCGGGCTGCGCAATCGGAGGGCTCGCGTATCACAGTCGATACGCGACGCCCTCCGCTTGCTTGCGCGGGCTCGAGCGGAGCGACCTCCCGAGATTCAGATCGTCAATAGTTTGATCAGCGACGTGGCGCCGGTCGGGTCGTCGGAAGAGCCCATCACGAGAACGACGCGGGAGCCGGAGGGAAGGCCCGTGCGTCGGCGAAGGTCGGAGACGACGGCGGAGACGGTCGCGTCGGTGGAACGCGAATTCGGCAGATGTCGGGGCCTGACGCCCCAGGAGAGCAGGAGGCCCCGACGCACGTGCTCGTCGGAGGCGTAGGCGAAAATCGGCGCGCGGGGGCGCTCCTTGGCGAGGCGGCGTGCCGATTGCCCGCCCCGCGTGAAGACCACGATCGCGTCGGCCGCGGCGTCATTGGCGAGGCGAACGGCCGCGCGGACCACCAATCGGTCGGGGCGGGTCGGATCGGCCGACGGGCCGGGGTGTCGCGGGTCGCCGGCAAACGGACAATGGAGGTCGGCCTCCGCCGCGAGCACGATCCCCTCCATCGTCGCCACGACGCGGGCGGGGTGCGCCCCCACCGCGGTCTCGCCTGAAAGCATCACGGCGTCGGCGCCGTCGAAGATCGCGTTGGCGACGTCGGTCGCCTCGGCGCGCGTCGGACGCACGGCCGTCGTCATCGACTCGAGCATCTGCGTCGCGACGATCGCCATCCGTCCGTGCGCCATCGCGGCGTCGAGGATGCGTTTCTGAAGCCCGGGCAGCGCCTCGGGGCCGTACTCGAGGCCGAGATCGCCGCGCGCGACCATGACGCCGTCGGACGCGTCGAGGATCGCGTCCAACGCGGCGATGGCCTCGCGACGTTCGAGTTTCGACACGAGGAGGGGCATTCGTCGACCCGCGCGGACGAGCACGCGCCGCAGCGCCTTCAGGTCGTTGGGCGACCGCACGAACGACACGGCGAGTGCGTCGACGCCCGCGTCCACGCCGGCGACCGCCAATTCGCGATCTCTGGCCGTCAGCACCGCGCCCGCGTGCGACGCACCCCGAACGTGGATGCCCACGCGATCGCGCAGCGATCCGCCCGCCTCGACTTCGGCGAGCGCGCCCGCGCGATCGCGGGAGAGAACGCGGAGCGCGAGGTTCCCATCGCCCAGGAGGATTTCGCTCCCCTTCGCGAGGACGGCAAGAATGGCGGGCGGGACCGCGATCCGACTCGGCGAGCCCGGTCCGCCGGCCTTGCCTGCGACGAGACGTACGACGCCGCCCGCCACAAGTTCGAGCGCCCCCCCCTCGAATCGACCGATGCGCACCTTGACGCCCGGCAGGTCGAGAAGGACCGCCAGCGGCCGCGAGACCCGGCGCTCGACCCGGCGCACGTCGCGCACGATTGCGGCCACCGCCGACGGCTCGGTGTGCGCCCCGTTGATCCGAAGCACGTCGGCGCCGCTTCGCGCGAGCGCCTCCAGAACGGAGGGCGAACGGGACGCAGGGCCGATCGTGGCGACGATCTTGGCGCGGGATTCGAGGGGGACGGGCGTGGGCTTCATCGGGGCGCGGCAGTCTACGCGGCCCGCGCGAGGGGATTCGTCGGTCGTCCCGGAAGAGGCTGGTACCTTCCAAGATTCAGTCCCGCCGTTCCGCCAGAAAGCCCCGACATGCCCGCGATTCGCAACGTCGCCATCATCGCCCACGTAGACCATGGGAAGACCACCCTCGTCGACCACCTCCTCACGTACGCCGGCGTGATGAAGGAAATGGGCGCCGGCTCGCCCCTCGTGATGTATAGCAACGATCTCGAGCGCGAGCGGGGCATCACGATCTTCTCGAAGAACTGCTCGCTCCAATGGCGCGGCGTCAAGATCAACATCATCGACACCCCCGGACACGCCGACTTCGGCGGTCAGGTCGAGCGGGTGCTCCGCATGGCCGACGGCGTGTGCCTCCTCGTCGATGCATTCGAGGGCCCGCTCCCGCAGACGCGGTTCGTGCTGAGAAAGGCGCTCGCCCGCAAGCTGACGCCGATCGTCATCATCAACAAGATCGATCGTCTCAATTCGCGCCCGAAAGAGGTGCTCGACGAGGTCTACGGCCTCTTCATCGAGTTGGGTGCAGAAGAGCACCAGCTCGATTTCCCGGTCATCTACGCGTCCGGACGCCAGGGTCGCGCCGGGTTCACCGTCGAAGGCGGGCCCAACCTCGCGCCGATCCTCGACACGATCATCGACCGCATCGCGGAGCCGAGCTTCTCGACCGAATCGGCGATCAACCTCCCCGTCTGCCACGTCGAGGTCGACCCCTACGTCGGCCGCATCGCGATCGGACGGCTCGAGGGCGGCAGCGTGAAGGAGGGGACGCGGGTCCTCGTGCTGCGCCCGGACGGGTCCAAGCGCATCGAGCCCGCCGGACGGGTCTACGTCTTCGAGGGCCTCCAGCGCACCCAGACCGACAAGGTCATCGCGGGCGACCTGATCGCCGTCGCCGGCATGGAGGGCGTGGAGATCGGCGACACGCTGACCGATCCCGAGAATCCGGTGGCGCCCCAGACCCTGACGGTCGAGGCGCCGACGCTCGCGATGGAGTTCCGCGTCAACGACTCCCCCTTCGCGGGCACCGAAGGTGAGTTCGTGACGTCGCGGCACGTGAAGGATCGACTCGATCGCGCGGGCAAGGCCGACGTCGCGCTGCAGGTGCTCCCGACCGACCGGGCCGACAGCATGGAGGTGCGCGGTCGAGGCGTGCTCCATCTGGGCATCCTGATCGAGACGATGCGTCGCGAAGGCTACGAGTTCGCCGTCGGGCGTCCTCGCGTGCTGTTCCGCGACGGCAAGGACGGCCTCGAAGAGCCGATCGAGCAGGTAACGATCGAGGTTCCGCCCGACGACGTCGGCAAGGTCATCGAGTTGATGGGACGGCGCCGCGGCGAAATGACCCACATGCAGGTTCATGGCGACCTCTCGTTCGTCGAGTTCGAGGCGCCGTCGCGCGGGTTGATCGGCCTGCGCACGAAGCTGATGAACGCGACGCGCGGCTGTGCGGTCATGACCAGCATCGTGAAGGGCTATTTCCCCTTCCGCGGCGAGATCCCGACGCGCAGCACCGGCAGCCAGGTCTGCTCGGAAACGGGCTACATCACGGCCTACGCGCTGAACGCGCTCGTCGACCGGGGCAACTTCTTCGTCGAGCCGATGGAGAAGGTCTACGAGGGCCAGATCACCGGCGAGCACCGGCGCGACGAGGACGTCCTCGTCAATCCGTGCAAGAAAAAGCATCTGACGAACATGCGGTCCGCGGGTGCCGACGAGAAGGCCGACTTCCCGCCCGCCGTCCACATGAGCACCGAGGAGATCCTCGAGTTCCTGGCCGACGACGAACTGCTCGAAGTGACGCCGAAGAGCCTGCGGATGCGCAAGCGCATGCTGAAGGAAACCGATCGGCGCAAGGCGGCCCGCGAGAAGACGAAGCAGGAAGCGTAGCCGTCGCGTCGCATGCGCGTTCGTCGTCGGGGTAGGCTCGTCGCCAATGAGCGACCTACCCGACGACGACTCCGGCAGCGATGACGACGACGACCCGTTTCGCGGCGCACGCCGGCCAGCGGGGCCTCCCGAGGGGATCCCGCCTGGGGCACCGCCGCCGACCAACGAGGGGTTCGAGGGAAGCGGCGTACGCTACGGCAGTTCGAGCGACCTGGAAACCGGCCGCGACCCCCGTCGCCTCCGACGTCGCGGGCAGGACCCGACGCTCGAAAAGGGCGTCGATTCGCGTGAGATGTGGCGCATCTTCCGCATCACGTCGGAAATCGTGGAAGCCATCGATCGGCTGCGGGGCATTCGCCCCGCCGTCACGATCTGGGGGTCGGCGCGGCTTGCGCAGGACCACCCCCACTGCCGCCAGGTCTTCCAGACGGCGAAGGCGCTGGCGGAGATGGGCTACAGCATCGTCACGGGTGGCGGTCCCGGGATCATGGAGGCGGCCAACCGCGGCGCGAAGGCAGGAAAGGGCAAGTCGGTCGGGCTGGGCATCGTGCTCCCGATGGAGCAGCGGATCAACGACGCCTGCGATATCGCGATCGATTTCGATTACTTCTTCGTTCGAAAGATGATGTTCACCAAGTTCGCGGCCGGGCTCGTCGTGGCGCCTGGAGGCTTCGGCACCCTCGACGAGATGTTCGACACGCTGACCCTGATCCAGACGCGCAAGATTCGAAGGGTTCCCGTGGTCATGCTCGGGAAGGCCTACTTCGGCCCGCTCATCGAGTGGATGCGGACGACCCTCGTCGGCGAGGGCACGATTTCGGCGGAAGACCTCGATCTCTGGCACCTGACCGACGACCCGGTCGAGGCGGCCACCTACCTGGACCGGCACGTCGTCGACCGGACGTGGTGGAACTCGGTCGGCGGCGGGTGACCTCGATGGACCGCCGGTCCGGGTCCCCTTCCGGGCGCAGGAGCGTCCCCTCCCCATGCCCGCTGGTCCCGGGGCCCGCCCGCCTCCCCGCCCCCCTCCCCGTGCCCCTCCCCGTGCCCCTCCCCGTCCCCCTCCAAAGGCCCCTCCCGGGCTCCGGCCGAGGGTCCCGAGCCGTCCGAACGGTCGCCACGGTGAATCGGGGGGGGCGGGCGTGTGTTGGCCGCCTCCCTAGGGAGCAGACTCGCTTCGCCGTCACGATTCGAGACTGCGCTACCCACGGGTAGCGGGCGAGGGCCCCCGTTCGGGGTGCCGGTCGCCGCGCCACACCTCGTCACCGCGCGTAAGTCCTTGGTCGGTAGCACCCTGAATCGGGGCCGACACGGATGGGGGCCCCGGCAACCGAGTTGGCATCGAACGTGCTACATTCAGGCGACTCGCTCCGGGCGGTCGTACGTGAGTGGCTTTCGTACGAATCGACGTCCCTCGGCGGGTTTGAGGAGTGGATTCGATGAAGCGAATTTTCCTGGCGATCACGGCGACGGCCGTTGGATTTGCGACCTTCGCACCGCCTGCGTTCGCGCATGGTGGTCAATTCCGTGGTCCGGTCGGAGGCCTTCCCAACGGCCCCCGCGAACCGTCGGACCCGACCCCTCCGCCTCCCCCCGATCCGTCGACGCCGCCCCCGGCGACGACCCCGTCGGATCCGAGCACGCCGACGCCCCCGCCGTCGACCCCGACGACGCCCACGACGCCCGCCGGTCCGACATTGACCGGTCCGGACTCACCGGCGACGGGCGGCAAGAAGAGCCAGATCTCGCTCGACCAGTGGCAGTTCTGGTGGGGCTACAACAACGACGACATCCTCAACATCAAGGACTCGATCTACTCGATCAAGCGCACGCAGCAGGGCGTGATCAGCGACGTCGGTGGCGCCGGCGGCTCCCGCGGCGACTCCACCCGCGCGACGTCGAAGACGGTGAAGGAAAAGTTGATCCCGGCGCTGCTCCTGATCATCAAGGATCCGGACCACAAGATGAAGCCGGGCCCGGACACCGAGTCGGCCGCGTACATCGCGCTCGCGAAGGTGACCGACGACCCGTCCCACATCGCGCTCTTCTATGACGCGGTCGTCGGGAAGGACGGCATGAAGAACAAGACCGTCCACCAGACCGTCAACGAGTCGGCGGCGTTCGCGCTCGGCCTCCTGCGCCGCAGCGACAAGGCCCGCCAGTTCGACGCGAAGGAACTCGACAAGGTCCGCGACCAGCTGTTCGCCATCTACGAGAACGACAACCTCGAGATGCGCACGCGCGGCTTCGCGATGATCTCGCTCGGCCTGCTCGCCGACCAGCCGACGACGCGTTCGCACAAGGAGACCACGGGCGGCGGCGGGTTGCTCTACGCCCCCGAGCCGGTCGCCATGGCCCAGGTGACGGCCGACCGCATCGTCGACCTCCTGAAGCGCCAGTACAAGAACCCGCAGATGTACGTCGTGGCGCTGCTCGCGCTCGGCATGCAGCAGCCCACCGACGTCACGCCCGACGTGATCGAGATGCTGAAGGACTGCGCGCTCAAGGGCAAGCTCTTCAAGGAGCCCGTCGACGACCTCATCTCGTCCTATGCCGCCCTCGCGGTCGGCAAGCTCGGGCGTGAGTCCGAGATCGGCGCGATGCTGAACACGCTGACGATCAACCAGACCGGCTTGAACACGAAGCGCTCGGCCGCGATCGCGCTCGGGCTCCTCGGCAAGCGCATCGACGGCCCCGCGCGCGGCACGCTCGCGGTCCAGATCGTCCAGGCGCTCGAGAAGGTCAAGGAAGCGACCACGAAGAACTTCGGCATCATCAGCATCGCGTATCTGCTCCAGGCCGACGCCGAGGCGCAGCACACCGACGTGTTGAACGCCAAGGGCGTCAAGATCGCCGACTACCTGATGAAGATCGCCGAAGACGGCAAGTACTCCGAGCGTCCGTACGGCGCGCTGGCGCTGGGCCTGATCGGCCGGGCGATCGGTGACAAGCCGAGCATCGTCGAGTACGGCCAGTTCCGTCTCCAGGCGATCACGACGCTGCGCAAGGGACTCTCCGAAACCAAGATGGACAAGCGCGCCCGCGGTGCGTTCGCGATCGCGCTCGGCATCCTGAAGGACGACGGCGCAAAGGCCGAACTGAAGGCGCTGGTCGCCGACAAGCAGGAAGAAAAGGAACTGCGCGGCTACTCGGCCGTGGCACTCGGCCTGATCGGCATCCCCGACCCCGACGTGGTGAAGGTCATCCGGGACGCGCTCAAGGAGCGCTCCTCCGAGGAACTCCGCCAGCAGACGGCGATCGCGCTCGGCCTCCTCCAGACCGCCGACACGATCCCGACGCTGATCACGGAGATCAAGGAAGCCGACTCGCAGAACGTGCTCGGCCAGGTCGTGCTCGCGCTCGCCAAGATCGGCGACGCGCGGGCGATCGAGCCCCTCGTCGAGATCCTCCAGGACACCTCGCGTCCCGATCTGACGCGTGCGCTGGCCTGCGCGGGCCTCGGCCTGATCGGCGACCTCGAGATGATCCCGAGCCTCGCGCTGCTTGGTCGCGACGGGTGATCGAACGGCCGGGAGGCCTTCGTCTCCAAGGCCCTTCCGCCTCGGCG
>JANNRO010000298.1:0-9977 GCA_031401505.1 Planctomycetia bacterium | reverse complement strand
GGGCCGCGCCAACCCCCGCGGACCTTGTTTTTTTTCCGCGCCCCCCGGGTTTCCACGGGGGTGGGGGGCTCCGTTGGGGTGGGGCCTGGGGGGCGGGTAGCCGTCGGCGCGGGGACCGGAGCGGTCGCCAGCTTCTCGAAGTCTTCGTCCTCTTCCTCGAGGTAGATCTCGTCTTCCTCGGTGCCGTCCACGTCGGCGCGCAGGTCGGCGTAGACGCTCGTCGTGGCGCCGAAGAACCACCAGATCGCGACCGCGTAGACGCCGAACTTGATGATCGACAGGAGGAGCCAGAACACGAACGTCTGGAGCTTGTCGCTCCACGGCGCGTGAATGACCGCGTGGAAGTTGGAGGCGAAGGGGCGCGCGCCGTCCGTCTTCTCTTCGAGCGTCGCGGCGAGCGCCTTGTTGTCGGCCGAGAGCTTCTCGTACGCCGGGTTGCCGTTGTTCATGCGCTCGGGCGTGTTCAGGATCAGCGACGTCGACTCGTGCCAGACGAGCGAATCCATCGACTTCACGAGGATGTTCTGGAAGTGGGTGCCCGCCACGAGGATGACCGTCGTCATCAGGAAGATCAGGAAGTAGTTCCAGAAGAACTGGAGCGGGCGCGCGAAGATGTACGAAAACGCCCTTGAAATGGCGTCCAGCGACCCGTTTCGCTCCCACGCGGCCGCTGCACCCACGAGCGGCAGGCCGACGGCCCCGCCGATCGCGATCAGGAGAATCAGCAGCGTCGCGATCATCGCGAGCGGCACGAGCACGACCGCGAGGATGCCTCCGACGTACCAGACTGAGATGGCCGCGCCCGCCAGGGCGTTGCAGCCGTAGAAGATGCCGATCGCGACGGCGACGATCACCGGGCAGAGCGCGATCGTGACGAAATTCTTGATCGAGAAGGCGAGCCCGGCCTTCAACGACAGGCCCTCGTCGCGCGCGATGCGCAGCGACGTGATGCGATGGATCGCCTGTCCGAAGAAGCCCCACACCCCCAGCGTCCACGCGCCGCCGACCAGGTCCTGCCAGAAGTTCCCGTTGACCTGATTGGCGCCTCCGTCGGTCGAGAGGAAGATCGCCACGAACTTGTTCAGTTCGCCGTCGCTACCTGTGAGATAGGGGAGCTTCAACACCCCGAGCACTTCCTGAAAGAACGACCCGACCGGATTCACCGGACCGAACGCTTCGTTCAACAGCCAGTTGCCGAGTCGGAAAACCCCGTAGCCCACGAGTGCCAGGAAGAGCGCGCGCAAGTCGAGCGGCACGCGCGGCGCCTTGAAGTAGGTCCTCGGCAGTAGGCCGCTGTCGGCGGGGGCGCGATTCGCGTTCGACACGTCGGGCGGCAAGGGCTCGGCCATGAAATTCTCCGTCATGCGACGGGTTGCCCGCCGCCTCGCCCCGGAAACGGGGCCGGTTTCGATCGCCTCACGGGCACGGTGGCGCATCCTCTGAGCGGGGGAACACCCCGACGTCGGTCCGCGTACACCCAACCCGATGACGAACGCGCGCGAGTATAGCGTTGCCCGGGTCGCCCGCAACGCAGCGTCTCCGGGGACGCATCGACGGAAGTCGAGTCGGCGGCGCGGGTTCCGGCGCCAAACCGCCGGGTGGCGGAATCGGGCGGAATGGCCGATCCGTCGGACTCCGGCCCCGTCGCCCAATCGAGGGCGAAACCGCGCCTGCGGGCACGACGCCGCGCAACGGCGCTCGAAAGGGACATTCGGCACGGCGTTCGTTCTCCCGTCCGGTTCGTCCTCGGGAGGTCGTTCATGAATTTTCGAATGCATCGCACGTTTGCGTGGGCCGTCGCCGCCTTGGGCCTCGTCGCGGCGCCCCGCGTGCGTGCCGATGGACCGGCGCCCGCCCCCCCCGCGCCCCCCCCGAATCCGACGGCCGCCTCGGCTGTTCCCGGTGCCCCGGGTGCTCCGGGAGCAAGCGGGCCGGCCAAGAAGCCCGAACTTCCCCCGATGACGTTTCCGGGCGAAGGAAAGATCGAGAAGCCCGACGGGACGAATCTCTACTTCTACCGAACGAACTTCGTCAAGCCGCTCGATCTCGTCACGACGGTCACGAACCTGCTCCAGCTGCCCGGCGTGAAATTGAAGGACTTCCCCCGGCAGAACCAGGTTCTGGTCGAGGGGACCCCCGAGGCGATCGAGATGGCGCTCGAGGCGTTCGCGTACTTCGACATCCCCGAACCGCAGGTCTTCGTCGAGGCGAAGATCATCGAGGTGACCTACGAGAGCAATTTCGAGTTCGGTCTCTCGTCGATCCTCGATCGCGACAAGGAAGGGCCCAACACGTTCTTCCGCGGCGAGACGGTGAATCTCAATCCGCCCTCGTTCTTCCAATCGCAGCAACCGGGCAACCTGCCGTTCCAGGGCGCGAGCCTCGCGTTCGGATTCGTGGGCAAGGCGGCCGAGGAGTTCGGCGCGTTCGACCTGACGCTCCAGGCGCTCCAGCGTGACGGGACGGCCGAGGTGTTGTCCAAGCCCTCGATCATCGCGACCGAAGGCCAGGAGGCGACCGTCCAGACCGCGCAGAAGACGCCGGTCATCGGGCTCGTCAGCGCCGCGTCGGTTTCGCCCAACCCGTTCCAGCCCGACGGAGGCACGCAGCTGCAGCTCTCGACTTCCTACGTCGACACGAAGATCGGTCTCAAGGTGAAGCCGCTTCATATCGGCGACGGCTACGTGCAACTCGACGTCGACCCGACGGTCTCGGGCGTCACGGGGTTCTCGGTCGGGGCGGGCGGCACGTCGGCGCCGATCATCAGCGACCGCAGCGCGCATACCCGCGTCACGATGGCCGACGGCGACACGCTCGTGATCGGCGGCCTCTACACGAACTCGACCGTTTCCGACAAGGCGAAGGTGCCGCTGCTCGGCGACATCCCGGGGCTCGGCAAGTTGTTCACGCGCACCAAAGACCAGAAGGTGAAGACGGAACTCGTCTTCTTCATCACGCCGCACATCCTGCGCAAGAACGCCGACTACAAGGTCATCGCGCCGCCGGGCGAGGCCGAGCGGCTGCGCGAGTGCGGGCCGCCGCTGGCCGCGCCCGAGAAGTCGTCGTTTCCGATTCCCGTGCCGACGCTGCGCTAGATCGATCCCGCGTGCGCGCGCTCGCCATCTCGCTGTCGGCGGCGCTCGCGGCGACGGCGTCGACCGCGTGCGTGCACGAGCGCACGAAGGAAATCGGCTACGTGAAAGCCGGGGCTCTGGCGCCTCCGATCGGGCACGGAGACGACCCCCCGACGCGAGAGTCGACGCGGTCGCGCGCGCCGCATGCGCCTCTGCCCTCGAGCCCGTCGGCTGTGTCTGCGGGCACCGCCGCGCCGCCGGTGGAGGAGCGCCGCGTCGCGACGTCGGTCGCACCCCCCGCGCACCGCCCGCTCCCGGCGGGAGAGACGCTTGAGGATCGGGCCCGGACGAAGTTCCTCGCGTCGACCACCGACGTCTCGGCCGATCGCGCGACGCTCTACGTCCCGCGCGCGTACGCCGGCGAGGTGTCGCGCGAGGGGGCGACGGTCGTCCGGCTGCGCCGTCTGACCGTCCGCGCGGGCCAATTGAACGTCGTCGTGCGCGACGACAACCCCGACCTCCAGCTGTCGGCGCGGGGCGGCGTCTCGTTCCGGTCCGACCAGCCCGCGAGCGTCATCGAAGAAACGGGGCTACGCAGCCTTCTGCTGAAGAACGACGGCTACACCCCTCTGCGATAGCAAAGGTTTTCCCGAAAGTGTCAGACACTTCCGAGAAAACCTTGTAGGCGCTGTAGGCAGGCCGGGCTACTGGACCTCGACTCCGCTACTCGCGCTTGAAGTTGATGACGCGGTCGTAGCCCTTGGGCGACTTCCCGCTCATGTCGCCCTTGTGGACCTTGCCGTCCACCTCGACCCACGCGCGAATCACGAGGTCGGGCTTCACCGACGACTTCGGCTCGAGGTCGAAGTCGCGGCCCTCGGACCACTCGATCCGCCGGTCGTCGAGTCCGCCGAACCAGCGGTCGCCGTCGCCGTCCTTCGTCGAGTCGGCGGCGGAAACGTCGACCGGCACCCAGCCCAGGCCCGGCGCGAAGAAGCGCGGCCAGCAGCGGTAGCCCGGGTCGTAGTCCTTGCCCTCGTTCTTGTAATTGAGACGGCTCCCGTAGATGAGGCGGCACGGGATCCCGCGTGCGCGGCACAGCGCGATGAAGAGCGCGTGCTGGTCGGTGCAGCAGTCGCCCGCCCCGACGAGGCACTCCATCGCGTCACCGAGGCACTGGCCCAGCGGCGACTTCCCGTCCCCGATCTTCGAGTAGTGCTCCGACTTGCCGATCACGAAATCGAAGCACTTGCGCGCCTGGAGGACGGGGTTCGTCTCCGTGCCGCAGAGCTCGTCCGCGATCTTCCGGATTTCCGGCGTCACTTCCATGTGCTTCTCGTCGAGGCGCAGTTCCTTCGCGAACGTGCGCCGGTGCTCGGCGGTGATCGGGCCGGTCTTCGACGCGTCGGCGAGGCCGCGCACCTCGCGGCGGCGCAGACGGAACTCGGTGACGATCTTCGGCGGCTTCGCGGCGTCGGCGGGGACGTCCACGTAGATCCACGAGCGACCGTAGGTCGAGTCGCGCGTGATCCGCACGCCCTCGGGGGCCTCGACGATCTTGAAGTCGAGGACCTTCTGCTCGGGCGTGTCTTCCGGCATCCAGAACCAGATCCGGACCTGCTTCGCGTCCGAGGGGAGGTCCTTGACCGCCATCTGATGGCGCACCGAGTACGTCGTCTCGGAGAGGACGGGGGCCGGCGCCGACGGCGCGGCGGGCGCCTTTTCGTCTGCCCCGGCGGGGACGGCGAGCGCGGCCGTCAGGAGCAGCGAGGCGGCGAGCGGGCGGGCGAGGATTTCGAACTTCACCTGGGACTCCGGGGCGGGTCCGCGCGGGACCCGTGAAATGAGAAGCAGCCCTTCGGCAGGGACGTCGGAAGAACGCCCCCGCCGCCCCCTCTATTCCGACGCGGATTCCGAGCCGGAATCCAACGCAGACTCCGATGCGGAATCGGAGCGCCGGGGGCCGAAGCCCCCGTTCGCTACTTGTTTTCCCAGCTGAACAGCCGATTGTCGGCCGCCTTCGGGTCCGGCGTCGCGACACCGTCGACCTCGACGTACGGGTGGACGAAGAAGAGCAGCGGCTTGCCCGCCTGCTTGGGGGCCAGCGTCAGGTCGCGGCCGACCGACAACGCGATTCGATCGGTATCGAGGTGGCCGAAGAACCAAGCGGCCTTCGCGTCGTCCTTGCCGACGAGCTTTTGCGCCTCCGAGATGTCCACCGGCTTCCAGTTCTTGCCGTCATACCAGTGCGCCCAGCAGTGATACCCCTTGCCGGAATCCTTCGCCTTCTCCGAGAGCGACATGCCCATCGTGAATCGCACCGGGATGCCGCCCGCGCGTGCGACACCCGTGAACTTCGCGTGGAAGTCGGTGCAGTTGCCCTTGCCGACTTCGCAGGCACGGTCGAAGTCGCCCTTGCCCCAGCCCGGCGCGACCTTGTCGTACTGCATCGAGGTCAGCACGTTGTCGTAGATCTTCTTCGCACGCGCGAGGACGTCGGCGTCCTTCGCGTCGGCGCCCAACTCCTTCGCGAGCGCCGCGGCCTTGCCGTCGAGCGGAACGAGGTTGTCGGCCTGGGTGAATCGCGGGTTCAAGGGACCCGTGCCCTGCCCCTCGTCGAGCGTCCGCGTGATCGTGGCCGACCACGAGATCACGAGGTCGGCCGTCGGGGCGTCGATCCCGACGTGGACCATCGAGTTGCCGTACTCGGCGTCCTTCGTCTGCTCGAACTTCACGTCCTTGCCGTCGACCTTCGCCGTCACGGTCAACCCCTCGACCTTCTGCAGCCCGTCCTCGATCGGCGTCGGTACCCACGCGTCCAACTTCTTCGCCCCCGCCGCGGGCTTCGGGATCGTCACCGTGTAGGTGAACGAGAACACCCGCTTCGCCGCCGCAGCCACGGGGGCCGCGGGTTTGTCTTCGGCCCGGGCGCGCGGCGCCGACGCGACGACGCCCGCGAGAGTGAGAGCAGCCAACGAGAGTCCGGTCACAAAACGCTTCATGGATCAACTCCGAGAGTTCGGGACGTCGGGCAGAGCCCGTAATCCCCTTCGCGGGTCCGTCGCAGGGCGAGAGGCCGACCGGCCTCCGCAGGACGCACCCGGGTCAGGTGGAAGCGCCAAAGGTAGCAGGAGGCGCGGGGGAGCGGGGAGGGGGTGCGGGGGAGGGGTGCCGAACGGACAAGAGGAGGTAAACTAGGCCCCCGTGACACGCGCGCTCCCCCGGATCTGTTGTCGTCGCCGATGACCTCGTGAGGGCCCACGGGCTCTCGTCGGCCGGTTCCTGGTTCTCGGGGTGGAGAAGCGCGTGAATCCGTTCGTGTTGTTCGATACCCGCCGCGGGGCGAAAGTCCCTTTCGAGCCTCGTGTCGCGGGCGAAGCCTCCATCTACGTCTGCGGGCTGACCGTCCAGGACGCGCCCCACATCGGGCATGCGTGCTCGGCCGTTGCATTCGACGTACTGCGGCGCCACTTGGAGCGCCGGGGGACGAAGGTTCGGTTCGTGCGCAACCTGACCGACATCGACGACAAGATCATCCGTCGCGCGGCCGAGCGGGGCATCACGCCCGTCGAACTCGCCTCCCGCTCGATCGCGGCGCTCGAGGTCGAGATGGCGGCGCTCGGCGTGTGCCCTCCCGACGTCGAGCCGCGGGTGACCGGGCACATCGAGGAGATCGTCGCGTTGGTCGGGCGCCTCGTGGCGGCCGGACACGCCTACGCCTCGGGGGGCGACGTCTACTTCTCGGTCGCATCGTTCCCCACCTACGGGGCGCTCTCGCGCCAGGAGGTGGCGTCGTTGATCGCGGGCGCCCCCGCCGACGCCGCCGAGGCCAAGCGCGCGCCCGAAGACATCGCGCGCTGGAAGGCGGCCAAGTCCGGCGAACCGTCGTGGAACTCGCCGTGGGGCCCGGGTCGTCCGGGCTGGCACATCGAGTGCTCGGCGATGTCGCTCGCGCATCTCTCCGAATCGTTCGACATCCACGGCGGCGGGCGCGATCTGGTCTTTCCGCACCACGAGAACGAGCTCGCCCAGTCGGAGGCGGCGCACGGCCCTGGCACGTTCGCCCGATACTGGGTGCACAACGGGTTGCTGACGATCGGCGGCGAGAAGATGTCGAAGTCGCTCGGGAACTTCCATCTGGTCTCGGCGCTGCGCGCGCGACACGGCGCGGAGGCGATTCGGCATTACCTCGTCTCGCACCACTATCGGGCCAACGCGCCGTTCGACGTCGTCGGGACCGCCGACCTCGTGCGGTTCCCGGCGCTCGAGGAGTCGGAGCGGCGGCTCGCGTTCGCCTACGAGACGCTGCTGCGGTTCGGGCGATCGGCGGACGGGGCCCGCGATCGCGAGGTCGTTCCGCTCCTCGATGCATTCAACGAGGCCTTCGATGCAGCGCTCGACGACGACCTGAACACGCCCGTGGCGCTGGCTCAAGTCACTGACGCGCTGCGGCGGGCCAATCGCTGGGCCGACGGGCGATCGGGTGCGCTGGTGGCCGCCGTGCGCGCGGCGGCGACGTCGGCGTTGGGGGCTGCTCGGCGATGACCCCGCGCAATGGCTCGGCGCGCGTCGCGAGCGGCATGCAGCGTCGCGGGGCGAGAGCGTCGCCGCGATCGACGCGCTGGTTGCCGCGCGTGACGAGGCCCGTCGGACGAAGGACTTCATCACTGCGGACGCGCTGCGGGCGCGGCTCGAGGCGCTCGGGGTCGACGTGCTCGACGGCGTCGTGCTCGCGGGCGGCGGCGCCGGCCCGCGCTGGCGGCCGTCGGGGGCGATCGCGTGAGTTGATCAGGCGACGGGGCCCGCGTCCGACGACCGAGGTCCTGCCCTTACCCGTTCAACTCGAGGATGGCCTTGCGCCAGGTGGTTTCGAGGTCTTTCCAGTCAATGCCCTTGAACGCTTCCTCGAGCGCCCGCTTGAGGTTGCCGCCCCGGTCGCCGAAGTCGGTCGGCATGGCGAAGCCCATCGGCGGTTCTTCCGTCGGGTCGTCGGGGGGAAGCGGCTCGTCGTCGGGAGGCGGCGTGCCACCCATGCCCGGGGAGTCCATCCCGGGCTCGCCCTTGCCCGGCCCGGGCTTGGGTTCGGGTTTTGGTTCCGGCGCTGGTGCGGGCTTCGGGTCGGACGGCGTCACGGCCGTCGAATTCTGGAGCACGTTGAAGTAGGTCTCGAGAATCTTGCCCCACTTCGCGTTCCACTTCGGGTTCTTGGGCACGAGTTCGCGCAGGAAGTAAATGAAGCTCCAACCCTGGGCGTAACTGATGCCGGGGTAGGAGTAGTACTGTCCCTGCGTGAACGCGGTGAAGGGCTCGAGCGGCGTGTAGCCCTCCTTCGTGCGGTCGAAGCCGTCGCCCTCGACCGGAGAGGGGCCCATGCGGAGCGCGTTCTTGATCGTGCCCATGCGCCAGGTGAACGGCTTGATCACGAACTTGCGCCCGATCAACTTCGCGCCGGCGTAGTAGTCGCCGTGGCCTTCGTTGAACCACGAGTGCGGGGAGACGCGGCCGGTGGAGTAGTAGATGTATTGGTGGAAGGCCTCGTGATAGAGGACGGAGATCGTGTCGTCGTCGACGGCGCGCGCGGGGCTTGCGTCGTAGAACACGAGCTCTTCGGTGCCGGTGCTCCAGTAGCCCGCGCTGCCGCCGGGACCGCCGTAGGCGTGGTATTCGGCGCGTCCGCCGCACACGCGGACGATGCAGACGTCCTCGATCTTCTTCTTCGGCGGGAACTGCTTCTCGTAGATCTGCTCGCGGATCATCTCGATGTTGTCGGCGATGATCTTGGCGAGCAGGTTGTTGCGTTCCTTCACCGTGTTGTAGATGACGATGTAGTTCTTCTTCGGCGAGACGATGACCTTCCAGCCGGCGACGATGCCGCGCTCGATCTCGGAGCGCTTGGCCGCTGAGATGTTGACGCCATCCAGCTGGGAGAGCGAGTCCACGTCCTTTGCCTTCTCGTCGAACCAGCGGAACGAGGAGACGCAGTTCTTGAAGAGGAGTTCCAGCTTCTTCTTGCGGTCGAGCGTCGCGCGCAGCCACATGCCGTACTGGACGTGCTCGCCGGGCTTCTCCCACGTCGCAAGCACCATGAACTGCGACTGGTAGTCGCTGCGCGCGTCGAAGGTGTGGATCATGCCGGGCACGTCGTCCCTCGACGTGATGGCCTTGCCCTTCGTGCGGTCGATCTGGCCGAAGAAGCCGAATTTCAGTTGTTCGTTGGCCATGTCGATGAGGTCGGTCGCGCGGGGTCGCTCGTAGCGGTAGGGCGAGGACGGCGGCTCTTCGTCGGGGCCGTCCCCGGGTGTGTCGCCCGTCAGGACGGGCTTGGTCGCGGTGCCGAGGCGGTAGACGGTCACCTCGGCGGGTGTGATGCCCTTCGCGTCGGCCTTCTTCTCGATGAACTTCGCGACGGCGTCCTTCTCACCCGGTTCGAGGGGCACGGGATCCCAGTCATCGGGGTAGCTGAACGAGAACTTGTTCGCTTTGTCTCGGTGAACCTTGCCGTCGGCGCGTGCGGCGGGCGCCGCGACGACGAGGGTTGCGAGCGCGAGCGCGACGAAACTCGGGCGCAGGCCCGACGTGCGTGACTTCATACGGAGCCCCGTTTCACCCGTGAATCGACCTCTCAAGCCTGCCATGACGCCTCCCGTCCTTCGGACCACCCGCCTAGGGTACGCGCATTCGGCGCGACACCCCAGTCATCAGACGCGCGAAGGCGGGGAAGGTTCGTGAGGAAATGGTCAGCAGGCGGTCAGAAACGTGCGCGACCGGCGGATCGGGATGGCCCGGGTGCGGCCGCCCGTCTGGGGGGGCGGAGGTCCCGGTTTGCGGTGCCGGTGCGCCGTGCCGGGGGGGGGACTAGGAGTGGGGGGGGCTCGGGTGGTGACGGCACGCGGTGGCGGCACG
>JANNRO010000297.1:0-36760 GCA_031401505.1 Planctomycetia bacterium | reverse complement strand
TCCTCCGGTTGCGCGGTGGCGCCGAGCGGGCGCGTGTCGCGAGGCTGCTCCTCCGGCTCCCGGGCGAGGATGCGGTTGCGACGTGGTGGGGCGTGCTCGATCCCGCGAAGGAAGACGACGACCGCGTGCTGGCCGCGGCGGTCGACGCCGTCGCCGATCGCTCGACCGACCCGGCGCTGGCACGCCGCCTGCTCGATCACGTCCGCGACCCGAAGTCCGATCCGTGGCGACGGGCGCTCGTGATCGAGGCGATCGGATGCGTCGAGAGTCCCGCCGTGCCTCTCGTTCTCTTCGCGGCGAGGCCGGGCGCCGACTGGGTGGAGGAGTCGTGCCGCGCCTTGGCGCTCGGTCGTCGCGGTCGCGTCGATTGCGTCGGGCCGTTGATCGACCTCTTGAGTCACGCCGAAGCACCCCCGCGGATTCACGCGTGGGAGAGCCTCGTGCGCGTCACCCATCAGGATTTTCCGGCCGAGCGCGCGCCGTGGGCCGCGTGGTGGGAGGCGCAGCGTGGGCGTCTTCCTCCCGCGGTCCCGAGGCCGGTCGTCGCCCCCGCCGACGCGTACCGGGAGCCGATGCCCGCATACGTGGCGCGCTACTACGGCGTGCCCGTTCGCGGGAAGGGGCGTGCGTGTCACGTCGTCTTCTGTCTCGACGTCAGTGCTTCGATGAAGGACCACGGCATCGCGCCGGCGAGGAAGCATCTGACCGCGACGCTGCGCGAACTCCCGACGCACACCCTCTTCGACGTCGTGGCGTTCAACGAGAACGTGCTGCCTTTCGCCGGACGACTCGTTCGCGCACACCCGGTCGCGAAGGCGCGGGCCATCCGATGGCTCGAGGCGATCGTGCCGAAGGCCTACACGAACATCTATGACGCGGTCGAGACGGCGTTCCAGTACGCGGGTCTGGGCCGCACGCCCGCCGCCGAGGTGCAGCGGCTCGACCTGGTCTTCCTGCTCTCCGACGGCGCGCCCAACCGCGGGCGCTACCACGTGGCCGAGCAGGTGCTGGCGGGGATCTCGGCACTCTCCGATCGCAAGGTGCCCGTCCACACGATCGGCGCCGGCGAAGGCGTGCTGCCGTTGCTCCGCGACATCGCCGCGGCGACCGGCGGCACGTTCCAGCAGGCGGTCGATTGACGGCGTCCGTCGATCGGTTCGACGAATCACCCGGCTATCCGCTCACCCGGCTATCCGCGTCGGGGCAGCCGCTCTTCCCAGGTCGTCAATTCCCGGACGTTCTCGGGAAAGCGCAGCCGCGCGCGTGCGTCGTCGAAGGTCAGCAACTCGGCGTCGTCGTGCTCCTCGGACAGTCGGATCGATTTCGCAGTGACGCCCGGCGGAAGGATGGCGCCCAGGCTTCGTTTGCGAAAGTGCGCCCCCGAGAGGAACCCGCGGAAGTCGATGAAGCGCCCGAGGTCGGTGATCTCGACGCCCGTCGCGATGCCGGTTTCCTCGCGAATCTCGCGCAACGCCGCGGCGCGCAGCGACACGTCGAACGTCTCGACCCGACCCGAGACGCCCTGCCAATAGCCTCCGCTGGCGGGCGATCGGCGCAGCAGCAGGCAACGCCAGCCGTCCGACACGGGGACCGCGAGCCACGCCTCGATGACGAGACGCGGTTCCTCGGCGGTTCCCCTGCCGAGCGTTCCGGGTGGTTCGTCGATCGTCACGGGGCTCCGGAGTTGCGAACGCAGACCTTGAAACGACGCGAGGCGAGCCGCGCCGCGGCTCGCCTCGCGAAGATCGTCGAACGGCGGGCGGGACCTCGGTCCGACGCCCCCTCGCGGGCTACGGGAAGATCCCGCGCTCCTTGTACGACTGCGCGACGCGCTCGATCGCGGTGATGAACGCCGCGTTGCGCCGGTCGGTCTTGTATTTCGCCTTGCAGGCCGCGACCCGGTCGTAGGCGTCCGTGATGCGACGCTTCAACTTCGCGCGCACCTCGTCGAGGTACCACGACTCGCCGCGACGGTTCTGCGTCCACTCGAAGAACGAGACGATCACGCCGCCCGAGTTGCAGAGAATGTCGGGGATGATGTCGGTGCCCTTGGCGAACAACACCTGGTCGGCCGCCGGCGTCGTCGGGCCGTTGGCGCCCTCGGCGATCAACTTGCAGTCGATGAACGCCGCGTTCTTCGAGTTGATCTGCGCCTCCAGCGCGGCCGGGATGATGATGTCGGCCTTGATCTTCCAGAACGCGTCCTTGTCGATCGAGGGGGCCGCGTAGCCGGCGATGCCCTTCTTCTCGGCCGTGTGTTTGAAGAGCGCCTCGGCGTCGATGCCCTTCGGGTCGTGGAGCGTGCCCGTGTGGTCCTGCGCCGCGAGCAGCTTCGCGCCGTACTCGGTCTGGAGGATCTTTGCGGCGAACGAGCCGACGTTGCCGAAGCCCTGGACGGTGAAGGTCGCGCCGGCGAGGTCGAACTTCTTCTCGGCGGCCCACGACGCGATCGTGTAGACGACGCCGCGCCCCGTGGCCTCGTCGCGGCCTTCCGAGCCGCCCGCCGACAGGCTCTTGCCGGTCACGACGTGGCGCGACACGTTCTTGTGCGCGACGCCGTAGGTGTTGACGTACGTGTCCATCATCCAGACCATCGTCTGGGCGTTCGTGCCGACGTCGGGCGCCGGAACGTCGAAGTCGGGTCCGATGTTGGCGCCGAGCGAGTGCGTGAAGCGGCGCGTGATGCGCTCGAGTTCGGTCTGCGAGTACTTCGTCGGGTCGATCTGGATGCCGCCCTTGCCGCCGCCGAAGGGCAGGCCGGCGAGCGAGCACTTCCACGTCATCCACGCGGCCAGCGCCTTCACCTCGTCCTGGTTGACCTGTGGGTGGTACCGGATGCCCCCCTTGTAGCAACCGAGGATGTTGTTGTGCTGGATGCGGTAGCCCTTGAAGAGCTGCGTCGTGCCGTCGTCCATCTTCACGGGGAAGTTGACGACGATCTCGTTCTTGGGCTGCGCGAGGATCGTGCGCAGGTCCGCGGAGAGCTTCATCGTCTCGGCCGCCCGGGTGAACTGGGAGGCCGCCATCTGATAGAGGTTCTCGAAGCCCTCCACGGCGATGGCGTGAACGGGGGCGGGTACGGAGGGAGCAGCGTTGGCCACGAAGAGCCTCCTCGAGGGGCGGGTTCGGCGCGGGTTCCGCGTCCGACGGGTGGGCAAGCGTAGCGAGGTCGCCCCCCTCGTCCACGAAACCGATCACCCGGGGCCCGCGCACGAGAACCGGGGCGCCTCGCGTGGACGCCGGACGCCGAGGCTGCTTCAATCCCGGGCTCCCGTGCGCGTCCCTTCGTCCCCCTCGTCGAGCGCCTGATGTCGCCCGTCCGTCTCGTGGTCCTGGGCGAAGGCGCCGCGCGCGTCCCGGTCGTCGACGAACCGTTCTGGATCGGTCGAGATCCGGGCTGCGATCTGTGCCTGTGGGATCTGCGCATCTCGCGCAAGCACGCGTGCATCGGACAGACGCATGGGGAGTACGTCCTGACGTCGGAGGGCCGCCACGGCGTCTACGTCAACGGGGCGAAAGTCCCGCTGCTCGCCCTGCGCCATGGCGATCGGATCGACCTCACCCCTCCGGACGCTGCGACGCCCGTGTCGATGCGGTTCGAGAATCTGCTCGAAGGCACGTATCTCCCGGAGAAGGCGTCGCTCTCGGCGATCTGGCTCGATCGGGAACGCGCGAACAACGGGTCCCGCTCGATTCCGGGCTTCGACATCGAGGGCCCGCTCGAGCCCACGCGCACCGACGTCTTGAAGGGACGAGCTCGCGGAGGCGGAGCCGACGCGATCCTGCGCGTGTTTCCGACCGTGCCCGGCGGGCCGGCGTCCGACTCCTGGTTGCGGCTCATCACCGCGCTCGCCGGCGCCACCCACCCGGCGCTCGCCCGCGTACTCGATGGCGGCCTCCTTCCGATCGAGGGGGGAGCGCGACGATGGATGGCCGTCGAGGCCGTGACGGGACGACCGGCATCCGTCCGCATCGCCGAGGGACCTCAGGCGCTCGTGACCGTCTGCCGTCGGGCTCGCTCGCTCGCGGCCGGAATCCACCTCCTGCATAGCCGCGGCGTCGTCCACGGTGGCGTGCGCCCGAGCAATCTGCTCCTGCGCACCGACGGCAGCGCCGTGCTCGTCGGCATGGGGCGCACGTTCATCCGCCGCGACGGTGCGTTCGCGCTCTGCGGAGCGAAGGGTGAGGCCCCGTGGGTCGCGCCCGAGGCCGTGACCGACGGCTCGCTCCCCACGCCGGCATCCGACGTCTATGGATTGGCGGCCCTGACCCAGGCGATGGCGACGGGCAAGGTTCCCTTTTCGGGAGACGGCGTCACGACGCCTCGGGGACCTCGCGCGAAGATGTGGGGGAGCGAGGGCGCGCCTTCGCCGGCGCTCGAAGACCTGCTCGAGCGCGCGCTCGGGTTCGACGTCGACGCTCGACCGACCGCCGAGGATTTCGGACAGGTGCTGGCGTACGTCGAAGCGACGCTTTCGAAGGCGGCTCCGTGAACGAAGTCGTCCTGCGCGGGGGCCCGCCCGTGCACCCGTGGGTCTATTCCAAGCGCGTGTTCTCGACGCACGGCCGCCCGGTGGACGGCGAGGTCGTGCGGTTGAAGACCCGCGAGGGGAAGTCGTGCGGTTTCGGCATCTGGCATTCGCGATCGCTGATCGCGGTGCGCGTCCTTTCGTACGTCCCCGACGTCATGCCCGACGAGGCGTGGCTGCTCGAGAAGATCCGTGCGGCCAATCGCCTGCGCGTCGTCGACCTGCGCCTGCCCGACGTGACCGACGCGTGGCGCGTCGTCCATGGCGAGTCGGACGGGCTCTCCGGGCTGGTCGTCGACAAGTACGGGCCCGTCGCGTCGGTGTCGCTCTACAGTATCGGTTGGTGGAAGCGCCTGCCCGAACTCGAGCGCGTGCTGAAGGAGGCGCTGGGCGTCGAGCGCATCGTCGCGCGCACCGACGAGCGTTCGGCCGTGATGGAGGGGTTCCGGTGTGACCCGCCCCGCAACGCGGGTACCGTCGAAGTGCACGAGCGCGGCACGCGGTACCTCGTCGATCTCGCGGGCGGGCACAAGACCGGCTTCTTTCTCGACCAGCGCGATCATCGCGACCTGATCGCGCGCATCGCCAAGGGGCGTCGCGTCTTCGACGGCTTCACCTATACCGGCGGGTTCGCGATCGCCGCGGCCGCGCGCGGCGCGCCCGCGTCGGTGACCGCGATGGATCTCGACGAGGAGGCCCTAGAGGTCGGCAAGCGCAACGCGAAGACGAACGGCGTGGAGGTCGAATTCCGCCACGGCGACGTCTTCGACGCCTTGCGGGCGCTGGCGGCGGGGCCGCCCGCCGATCGACCCGAACTCCTGATCGTCGATCCCGCGAAATGGGCGAAAGACAAGAAGGGCCTCGGCGCCGCGATGGCGAAGTACACCGACCTGAACCGACTCGCCTTCCAGGCGGTCGCCGAAGGCGGGCTCGTATTGACATGCTCGTGCTCGGGCATGGTGTCGCCCGACGACTTCGTGGGCATGCTGCGCGGCGTCGCGCTCGATCTGCGTACGGATCTCCGGTTCTTGAACGTCGGTGGTGCGGGCCTCGACCACCCGTTCTCCTCGTCGTTCACGGAGGGGCGCTACCTGAAGTCGGTGCTGGTCTCGCCGGGTCGCGCGGGCGACGGCCCCGGGCGCAGCGAGCGTCCGCGGGACGACGACGACGATCGCGGGCCGCGCGACTTCGACGCCGGGCGCTGAGGTACCGAAGACCGGATCAGGACCGACTCGGGACCGAAAATCTACTTCGCGAGCAGGCCGAGCAGCAGCCCGTAGCCGAAGAGTTCGCGTTTGCCTTCGGCGATCTTCTGCGCCGCATTCTTGCGGTGATCCTCGAGCAGGCGCATCGCGCCCGAGACGTCACGTGCGATCGGCATGTGCTTGGCGTGCGCCGGAAACCGTCGTGGCGCGGGTTCCTCTCCCAGCAGCATCGGTAGGACCGCGATTTCCGCGGCAAGGGCCTCGGCCGGCGCGCCTCCGACTCCGTCGCGAAGCGCCGCCTTCGACAGCAGGCACACGACCGCGTCGCTCCCCTCGACCGTGGGCCACGTTTCGAACTTGTGGGGCGTCATCACCCGGATGAGTTCGGCCACGAACGGGGCGTCGGTGGCGTGCGAGACGAGATGAAGTCGCATGTGACGGGGAGCGTACGGGAGTCGCGGGGTTCCCGTGCGTCGAATCGCGAACGGGACCGCCATCCGAGGCTCGCCCGCGTCTACAGTTCGCCCGAGAGGTCGGTCGGGCGCGCGATCGGCATGCGCCACCCGACGCCGAAGGCGAGCGGGGTCACCTTGAGGCCGGGCGCCATCTGCCAGCGCTTGTACTCGTTGCGCTCGACCATCATCAGCACCCGCCGGACGGTCGGTTCGTCCTCGCCGCCGGCGACGATCGCGGAGAGCGATGCGCCCTCCTCGATCCGGCGGGCGAGGATGCGGTCGAGGACGTCGTAGGGGGGGAGCGAGTCGGAGTCCTTTTGGTCGGGGCGCAACTCGGCCGACGGCGGGCGGTCGATCGTGTGCGAGGGAATGACCTCGCGCTCGCGGTTGTACGCGCGTGCGAGGTCGTACACCCGCGTCTTCCACACGTCGGAGATCACGGCCAAGCCGCCGCACATGTCGCCGTAGAGCGTGCAGTAGCCGACGGAGAGTTCGCTCTTGTTGCCGGTCGTCAGGACGAGGTGGCCGAACTTGTTCGAAAGGGCCATCAGGAGATTGCCCCGCACCCGCGCCTGGACGTTTTCCTCCGCGACATCGAACGCGCGCCCGGCGAAGTGCGGCGCGAGCGTCTCGAGGTACCGGTCGTAGATCGGGCCGATCGGGATGGTGCGAAAGCCGATGCCGAGCCGCTGCGCGAGTTCCTTCGCGTCGCGCAGGCTCTCGGGGGCCGAGTAGGGGCCCGGCATCGCGACGCCGAGCACACGGGCCGGGCCGAGCGCGCGCGCGGCGATGGCCGCCGTGACCGCTGAGTCGATGCCGCCCGAGAGGCCGAGCACCGCGGTCGAAAGTCCCGTCTTCCGCGAATACGACGACAGCCCCATTTCGAGCGCGTGGCACATCTCGTCGGCCGGATCGAACGCGGCCTCGTCGGGCAGGGGACGGGCCGACGTCAGATCGATGACTTCGAAGGCCTCCCGAAACGCCGGGAGTCGGGCGATCTCCCGGCCCTCGGCATCGAAGGCGCGGCTGCGGCCGTCGAACAGCACGTCATCATTCCCGCCGACCAGCTGCACGCAAACGACCGGGATGCCGATCCGACGCGCTTGCGCCGCGAACAGCGCGCGGCGGTGGGCGTCCTTGCCCCCGTGGTAGGGCGAGGCCGCCATGTTGATGACGATCTCTGCGCCCGCTTCCGCGAGGTCGGCCGGCGGATCCTGATCGTAGAGGTGTCGCCCTGCAACGCGGTCGCTGGCCCAGAAGTCCTCGCAGATCGAGACCCCGACCCGCGTCCCGGCGATCTCGACGACGAGCGGGCGCCCCCCCGGAGCGAAGTACCGGGCCTCGTCGAAGACGTCATAGGTCGGGAGCAGCCGCTTGGCGTACGTCGCCTCGATGACCCCTCCCCGGGCGAAGGCGGCGGCGTTGTGAATCGTCGGGCCGTGGCCCGATCGGTTGCGGACGACCGTTCCGAGGAGGGCGGGGGGGGCGCCGCGGAACTCGGCGGCCAGGCCCGCGGTCGCCTGCTCGACCGCCCGGATGACACCGTCGCGAAGGCACAGGTCCCGGGGCGGGTAGCCCAGGATCGCGAGCTCCGGAACGACGAGGAGGTCGGCGCGCTCGGCCGCGGCACGCGTCCACGCCGCACGGATGAGCGCGACGTTGCCGGGGACGTCCCCGGCCGTGGTGTCGATCTGGGCCACGGCGATTCGCACGAACGACGTCCTCCACCGTCGGCCGACCCCGGCCGAACCGCTTCCGATCCTATCCGCCGACCCCTCGGGGCAGGGTCCGCGGCCTCTCTTCTGAAAGGGGTCGCTTGACTCCCCTTTCCTCGCCGGTATAGGTAGCGCGCCCCCGGGGCCCCCTCGTTCGTCCGGAGACCTCCATGCCCGCCCACGTTTCGCTCGCCTTTGCGCCGCTCGCCCGTGAACCGATGGACGACGCCTTCGGAGCCTTCGTAGCCTTCACCGTCGAGAGTGCGCTCGCCGGGCCGTTGCCCGCGATCGCGCTCACGTCCGACTCCGACGACGCGGGTGACCAGCCGACGCTCTCGCCGCGCAAGAAAAAGGAAGAGGACGACAAGACCAAGAAGAAGAAGAAGGTCGCGGACGACGACGACGACGAGAAGCCGGTCGACGACGAAGACGAGGAAGACGACGACGAGGAAGAGGAAGACGAAGAGGAGGAAGAGGAGGAGGAGGAAGAGGCCGAGGAAGAGGATGACGAGGAAGAAGACGAGGACGAGGACGAGGACGAGGAAGACGAAGAAGACGACGACGATGACGACGACGACTTCGGCGGCGACGGCGACTTCGACGACTTCCGCGCTCGCTGACTCGCGGCCCCGACGGCCCCTCTATGCGGGCGTCGCCGTGCCGAGCAGCTCGATGAACTTCTCGCCGTAGGTTCGCGCACGCTTCGGGCCGACGTTGACGAGCGCGGCGATTTCCTCGACCGTGAGGGGCAGCGCGTCGAGCAGTGCCTCCATTCCGGGATTGGGCAGCACGACCGCGTTGACGACGTTGCGACGAAGCGCTTCGTCGGTCCGCCAACGGCGGATCCGCTCTTCCCGCTTGCGACGGACGTCGGCGGTGGCGCGTTCGTCCGCCGTCGGGCGCGGTCGTTCCGCGGCCTTCGGCGCTTCCCCGCGTTCGGCGGCGGCGATCCCCGCGAAGACGACGTCGAGGAGCGTCTGTCCGTCGCCCATGCGCACGACGGACCCGATGCCCGGACGCTTCGAGAGTTCGGCGAGGGTCGTCGGCGGGCGCGCCGCGAGATCGGTCAGCGTTTCGTTGGGCACGACGCGAAAGCGGGGAACGTCGTGCGCGCGCGCCCGGGCCTCGCGCCACGTCCACGTCGCCGCGAGGATCGCGCGACCCCGCTCGTCGAGTTTCTCGGCGCCCTTCGCCTTGCGCCACCCCTCGGGGGCCTCGGTCCACGGTGCGCCGCGTCGGGCAGCCAGCCGCACGAATTCGATGTCGGTCTCCTCGGCGAGGTCGGCGGTCGCGATGCGGTCGCGAAGCCGGGAGGAGAGTTCGAGCAGATGCTGCGTGTCGCCCCGCAGGTAGTCGATCTGCTCGCCGGAGAACGGGCGCCGCGCCCAATCGGCGGTCTGGTACTTCTTCGCGAGCCGCACGCCGAATTCCTTTTCGACGAGCGCCATCAACCCGAGCTGCGCCTCGCCGAGGAACGTCGCGGCGATCATCGTGTCGAAGACGCGCCGGAACGCGAAGCCGTGGTCGCGCGAGAGGACCGACACGTCGTAGTCGCCGCCGTGGAAGACGATCTCGACCTCGTCTCGATCGACGAGCCGTCGCAGGGGCTCGAGATCGGGGACGGCGATCGGATCGATGATCGCGTCGAGGCCCGGGACGGAGAGCTGGACCACGCAGACGCGCTCGCGGTAGGCGTGGAGCGAATTGGCTTCGGTGTCGAGCGCGAGCCGGGGTTCGCGGCCGACGCGGGCGACGAGTGCCTCGAGCGCGTCGGCGGTCTCCACGAGAAGCGGGGGAGCCGTTCGTGCGGATTCGATCACTTCAGCGTTCCATTCTCCGCCCCGGACGGCTTCTGGTCGGACGGCCCCGGATCGGATGGCTCGGGAGCGGCCGGGCCGAGTTCGGATGGGTCTCGACCGTGGAGTCGGTACCACGACTCGATGCGTACGCGGGCCGCCGCGCGGTCCTCGGGCTTCTCGAGAGCCAGCGATTTCCGGAGCGAGGAGACGGCCGCCGTGTCCTTGCTTCGAAGCTCGAGCCAGCCGCGCACCTGCCAGGCTTGCGGGTCGTCGGGCAGGAGGTTCGTCGCCTCCCTGGCCTGATCGAGCGCGTCCTTCGTGCTCGACGAAAACCACGCGAGCGCCGTCTCGAGCTTGTCTCGTCCGCGGCGCCGCTCGAGGAGGGTGATCGTCTCGTCGATCGCCGTCACGGCAGGCGACACTCCGACGCTTCCGGGCACGCCGATCTCGATCTCGAGTTCGCGCAATTTCTGGAGGGCATCGAGATCGGAGAAGGTCGACGGATCGGCGCGTAGCGCGGTGCGCGCGTCGGCGGGGCGACGCGGGGTCGCCGAATCGAGCACGCGAGCCAGCATCGTGCCGGTGCCCTTCGGAGCCGGCGGGGACTTCGCGTCGAGGGCGCTTCGAAACGCGACCTCCGCCTCCGTCGCACGATCCATCGAGATCAACGCCCGGCCGAGCAGCGCCAGGATGCGGCCGTCGCTCGGATGGCGCTTCGAGGGCTCTGCCAGCTCCTTCGCGGCCTCGTCGCTGCGACCCTGATCGAGCAGGGCCTCGCCGAGTTCGACGGCGACGTCCGCATGCTCGGGCGCGTCGGCCAGTGCCGCCCGCAGCAGGTCGACGCCTCGACGCTCGAGCGCGGACCGCTGCGTCGCATCGGTGACCGTCGTCCGGGCGGTCATCAGCGATTCCTTCGCGCGGGCCCGCTTGCCGAGCACGCCGCCCTCGAACGCGACCGGTCCTCCGCCCCGCAACCAGCGGCGGGCCTCGTCGGGCTGGTTCGAACGGAGCAGACCCCAGACGACGGCGGCCATCAACTGGTCGCGGTCGCCGGGATTCGGGATGATCTTCTCGAAGTGCGCCGGGAAGCCCGCCTGGATGTCGGCATAGATCGCGTTCTTCTCCTTCTCGCGCGTGTCGTCGTCGACGCCCGCGAAGCGCGCCCAAGCCAGACCCAGTTCGAGTCGCGGATCGTCGTCGGTCGCGGGCGGCGGGAATCCGGTCGGGAGCATGCGCCCCAACCCCTCGCCATCGAGGGCGATGTGTCGCACCAGATCGGCGGGCTCGTCGATGCCGGCCGCCCGGGCCCGGATTCCGACGGCGCCCGAGGTGATCTCGCTCGTCCAGCGCGGGACGTCGATCGTCGAGGCCCCCGTGAAGCCGACCAGCACCAGTTCGTCGTGATAGCGCATCACCCAGCAGTCGGGGAAGACCGCGTACCAGGCCTTGAGCGCGGTCTGGAGCAGCTCCCGGGTCATGCTGAAGACGTTCAGCCACTGGGAGAATACGCCGCCCTCGTTGAGCGCGCTGCGCGCCAGCGCATAGGCTTCCCGTGTGAAGAGGTGACCGGCGCCGGGGACCCACGGATGGCTCGGCTGCGAGACGATCACGTCGTAGCGCTCACCGACGGGCTTCGCGGCCGCGAGCCGGAGCATCAGGCGCCCGTCCGTGATGTGGAGGTGCGCGTTCGGGGCCGATCGGACGAGGAGCGGCCCGCCCCGATACGCCTCGATCACGTCGAGCACGGCCGATTCGAGCTCCGCCACGTCGACCCACGGCATCGGCGTCGTGATCAGCGTCTCCGGCGTCCAGCCCGCGCCGTGACCGATGCAGAGCGCCTTCTTCGGATTCGGGTGGGCGAGGTAGGGCACGAGCGACAGTGCGACCTCGGTTTCCGAGCCGGCGTCGGGGTCGGCGGGCTGAATCCTCGACTCGGAGAGCGCGCCCTGGCGCAGGCGCACCCAGCGCCCCTCCTGAAGCACGCCTACCGTGCTGACCGCGCCCTCGCGCGGCAGCACGGGGGCGGCGAGCGGTCGACCGGCGGGACGCGGGTACGTACCGCCCCATCGCTCGCCGTAGGCCGCCGCGTCGGCGCGGGAGTGGATGAAAAAACTCTCGTTGAAGCGGTCGAGCGCCACCGCCTCGGGCAGCGTCGGGCCCGCGAGATCGATGCGCTCGGCGGTGCCGGGAAGCGCCAACAGGGCCAGGAGCGTGAGCGGCGCGCATGCCGGCCACACGCGGCGCGGGCGCTCGGCGAGCAATCGCAGCGCGACCGCCGACGCGAGCGCCAAGCCCCCGAAGATCGCCAGCGTGCGCGGTCCTCCGACCGCGGGCAGGATCAGGAAGCCCGCCAGCAGGCTGCCGATCATGTTGCCGGCCGTGTTCCACGCGTACGTCGAGCCCACGGCCGCCGCGGCGCGCGCCGGATCGGTGGCGCGCACGCGCACCGCCAGCGGGTAGGCCATCGCGAAGGCCGCGAGGGGGGGCGCCACACAGAGGGCCGCGACGCACAGGCGCGTCGCGAACAAAGCTTCCGATATCGAGCGCGAGACGTCACCCGCCGACTGTCCCGCGGCCCTGGCGACTTCTCCGGCCGTCGTCCCCGATCGCATGGCGAGCCAAGGAACCCAGCCCGCGGCCCAGATGGACGCGATCGTCAGGGTGCCCGCCGCCGCGAGCACGGTCGAGAGCGCGAGATCGGGACGCTTGACCCGATCGGCGACGATGCCGCCGATCGCGCCGCCGAACGCCGTCCCGAGGAGCACGCCGCCCAAGAGAATCGCGAAGCCGTAGAGATGGATGCCGGTCAACGGTTCGAGCAGGCGAAACCACGCGACTTCGGCCCCGAGCGCGAAGAGCCCCGAGGCGAAGAGCGCGAGTTCCGGGACGGACGCACGGATTCGGCCCCCGAGCGGTCCCGTCGGTCGGATGGTGGCGGGCGGCGGGGGAGGAAGGGCGCCGGGTAGCGGCGAATCGGCGACGGGGCTCGCGTCCGACGGCCGCTCCGCCATCAGGATCAACGCCGCCGCGAGCAGATTGCACCCGCTCGCGACGCGCAGCGAGAGGATCTCTCCGACGCTCGGCAGCAGAAAGAGGACCGCGCTGCCCGTCCCGCACAACGCGCCGATCGTATTGACTCCGTAGAGCCAGCCGGTCCAACGCCCCGCGTGCTCGACGCCGGTCGTGACGACACTGCGCACGAGGAACGGCAGCGTCGCACCGAGGAACGCCGTCGGCAGGAGCAGGACCGGCAAGGCCACGAGGGCGGCGGGCCACGACGAGCGACCGGGTTCGAGTCCGAACGCGGCGAGCACGGCGAGGTGGGCGCCGGGCACGAGCGCGATCGCGTAGGGCGAGAGGAAGACGAGGACGCCCGCGATGCCCTCGCAATACGCGGCGCTGCGAAGCGGGAACCGGGCTTTGGGGGCGCGGCGGCTTGCGACCGCGGCGCCGATGCCGAGCCCGCCGAGGAACGCGGCCGAGACGACGGCCAGCGCCTCCGCCGACGTTCCGACGCCGCGACCGAGCCCGCGAAACCAGACGACCTCGGCGATCAGCGCGGCGGCGCCGGAGAGCCACACGGCCAGTAGAAGAAGGGCGGCCATGGGAGGGGCGAAGGATACCTGTCAGGTCTGCGTTTCTTGGGACAACGTCCGACCCCGATACCCGCCGGTCTCCATCCCGAATCCCAGCGCCGAGTCCGACCCCGGTAGAACGGACGAACCTCGACGCCATTTCCCCCGGCACGCTTCGAATGGAACCGATCCCTTCCGCTTCCCCGCCCCGGATCGACGTACGTCGAGGCGTGGGATATGCGCTGGCAGCCGGCGTCCTGCTCGGCGCGACCGTCCCGTACGCCAAACGCGCCCTCGCGCCTCCGATGCCCCCGCTCTTCGCGGCGGCATGGCTGTACGTCGCGTCGGGGGTCGTGTTCCTGCCGTTCCTGCTCGTACGTCCTCCCTCGCTCGGGCGGCGCCTGACCCCAAGGGACCGCCGGTTCGTGGTCGCCGCAGCCCTCATCGGCTGCATCGCCGCCCCGGTCGCGTACGTGCTCGGTCTCGCGCGCCTTCCCTCGCACGTCGTGGCGCTGCTGGTCAATCTCGAGGCCGTATTCGGCGTCCTCGTCGCCGTCGTCTGTTTCGGCGAACGTCTCGGGCGGCGGCGGATGATCGGCACCGCGGCGCTGATCGGTTGCGCGGTCCTCACCGCGGCGCTCGCGACACGGGGTGGGGGTGAGGTCGGGGGTGGCGCCCCGCTCCTGGGCGTCGTGTGGATCGCCCTCGCGTGCCTCGCGTGGGCGTTCGACACGAACCTGATGGCACCGGTTTCCACGCGCGATCCGCGCACGATCGTCGTCGTGCACAATCTCGTCGGCGGCTCGATCGCGTGGATCGCGTCGGGGTCGATGGGGACGTGGTGGCCGGCGGTCGATGGGGCGACGCTCGCGCTCGGCGCCGCGGTCGGGATCGTCGGCTACGGCTTCGCGCTCTACTTGATCCTGCGGGCGCTCGAGATCCTGGGTGCGGCGCGAACCAACGCGATCTTCCTCGTGACGAGCGCCGTCACGGCGGTCGTCGCGAGCGCGCTCGTGGGGGGCGAGTCGATCCCGCCGTGGATCTTCGGCTCGCTGGCATTGATTTTCTTCGGCGTGCGCCTCGTGGCCGCGGCCGAGCCCGCCGCCGCCGCCCGTGACGAACGCGCCGAGCCCGGGGCGCAGGCGTAGGGTGTCGGACGCGGGTCCCGTCGCGGGACCCGCGTCCGGAGATCGCGATGCCGAAGTCCTTCGTCAACGAGCCGTTCACCAACTTCAAGGATCCGGCCAACCAGCACGCGATGCTCGACGCGCTGACGCGTGTCGAAGACGAACTGGGCCGACGGTATGGGAACGTCATCGACGGTGAGCGGCTGCGCGGCGGCGACGCCGTGCTGACGACGCACAACCCGTCCGACCCCTCGGAGGCGATCGGCGTGTTCCCCGAGTCGGGCGTCGCCGAGGCGAATCGGGCGATCGAGGCCGCGAGCGCCGCGTTCCCCGCGTGGTCGGAGACGCCTTGGGCCGATCGCGCGCACCTGCTTTTCGAGGCGGCCGACCGGATGCGCCGCGACAAGCACTACTTCAGCGCGTGGATGGTCAAGGAGGTGGGGAAGACCTGGGGCGAAGCCGACGGCGACACGGCCGAGGCGATCGACTTCCTCGAGTACTACGCGCGCGAGGGGTTGCGCTACGGGAAGCCGATTCCGGTCGTCCAGACGGAAGACCAGAACGAGATGCACTACGTGCCGCTCGGCGTCGGCGTGATCCTGCCGCCGTGGAATTTCCCGCTGGCGATCCTCTGCGGCATGGCGACGGCGGCGCTGGTCGCGGGCAACACGGTCGTGATGAAGCCCGCCGAGCAGAGCCTGACGATCGGCTGGAAACTGTTCGAGTTGTTGGAGGGCGTCGGTTTTCCCCGCGGCGTCGTCAACTTCATCTCCGGGCACGGGCGCGTGATCGGGCAGGCGATGGTCGAGCATCCCAAGACGCGCTTCGTCTCGTTCACGGGCAGCAAGGAAGTGGGGCTTCACCTGGCCGCCGAGGCGGGCAAGACGCGCCCGGGGCAGCGTTGGATCAAGCGACTGGTCGCCGAGATGGGCGGCAAGGACGCGATCGTGGTCGACGAGACCGCCGATCTCGATGCCGCGGCGACGGCGATCGTGACGTCGGCGTTCGGGCTTTCGGGGCAGAAGTGCTCGGCGTGTTCGCGCGCGATTCTCGTCGACTCCATCCACGACGCGCTGCTCGCGAAGATCGTCGCCAAGACCAACGCGTTGAAGGTGGGGGACCCGGTCGACGTGGAGATGAACCTGGGCCCGCTGACGGGTGCCGAGCAGTTCGAGAAGACGCTCGCCTACATCGAGGTGGGGCGCCAGGAGGGGCGCATCGTCGCGGGCGGGTCGCGCGTCGGCGAGACGGGCTACTTCGTGGCGCCGACGGTGGTCGCCGACATCCAGCCGAAGGCGCGTCTCGCACAGGAGGAGGTCTTCGGGCCGGTGCTCGCGGTCATCCGCGCCAAGCACTGGAACGACGCGCTCGCGATCGCGAACGGGACCGAATTCGGGCTGACGGGTGCGGTCTTCTCGAAGGACGCCGCGCGTCTCGAGGAAGCGAAGAAGCGCTTCCACGTCGGCAATCTCTATCTCAATCGCAAGTGCACGGGCGCGTTGGTCGGCGCCCAGCCCTTCGGCGGCTTCGACATGAGCGGCACCTGCTCAAAGGCGGGCGGCCCGGACTATCTCGGGCTCTTCCTCCAGCAGAAGAGCATCTCGGTGAGGAAGGCGTAGGTCTCCGTCCTACAACCGCTGCATGTCCTTCGCCTCGGCGTCGGCTTCGACGCGCGCCCATCGAGCGCCGGTGTCCATCGCGATGCGGACGTCTTCCTCGGTGTCCACGTCGAAGCAGATGTCGCTGTCGAAGACCGCGATCCGCGTCGTCTTCGCGCGGTGGCGCAGCAGGACCTCCTTCGCCCCGCTCGTGTCGCCGTGCATGTAGAAATCGTCGCGCAGCGACGCCGAGAAGATTCCCGGGTGACCGCCCAGCCCCTTGTAGGTCGGGATCAGGATCTCGGGCGAGCGCGTCCGGAAATCGACGACCAGCTTGTCGATGACCTCCGACGGCACGAACGGCACGTCGGCGGGCGCGATCAGGAAGTCGCGGTTCTTCGCCCACGCCGAGTCGAGCCCGGCGCGGATCGACGAGATCATCCCCTTCGACGGATCGGGGTTCTCGACGAGGTGGACGCGCAAGCTCGAGAGCCACGCCCAATTCTGCTTCTGTCCGGGCCCGACGACGACCAGCACGTCGCCGACCTTGACCGACTTCGTGTAGCAACTGACCGTGCGCTGGAGCATCGGTACGCCGCCGAGCTCGACGAGCAGTTTGTCCTTCCCGAGGCGTTTGGACGCGCCCGCGGCGAGGATGATGGCGGTCGGGCCGGTGGCGGCTTGTGCCATGTCGGAAGTCTACCCCCGGGACCTTTGTCCGGTTCGCGCCCCTCCCCCGCCGCCCCCTCCCCGTCCCTGGCCTGATTCGGGCCGGACAAGCCCTCCGACTCACCTCTGCCTGGAGTCCCCCGTGGACCTCATTCGCGATTTCGCCGCCATCACGGACGGTTCCCCCGACAAGTTGCGGAAGGTGAACCTGTTCGAGACGTCGAGGTTCTTCTGCGACGTCTACGTGTTGAGGCCGGGTCAGGCGCAGTCGCCGCACGCTCACGCCGCGTCCGACAAGGTCTACGCCGTGTTGTCCGGGTCGGGGGCGATCCGCGTCGGGGCCGATCGCCACGAGGTGCGCACGGGCCACGCGGTGTTGTGCCCGGCGACGAGCGATCACGGCGTCGAGAACACGGGACGCGACGACCTGCGGCTCCTCGTCTTCATGGCGCCGCATCCGAAGCCGCCCGCGCCGGTTGCGGGGTCGTCTTCCGCTTCGTAGGCTCCGGAGCGGAGGCCTCCATGGCGTTGACCGTCGGCGTAATCCTGTCGGGCTGCGGATTCAAGGACGGGGCGGAGATTCGCGAGGCGGTGCTCGCGCTGCTGGCGCTCGACCGGGCGGGCGCCGACGTGCGCTGCTTCGCGCCCGACGTCGAGCAGGCGGTGGTGATCGACCACTTGCGAGGAGAGCCCCGACCGGGCGAGAAGCGCAACGTGCTGGTCGAGTCGGCCCGCATCGCGCGTGGGAAAATCGAGGACGTGAAGAAGGCTCAGGCGAGGGATCTGGACGCGCTCGTCCTTCCCGGAGGCTTCGGCGCGGCCATGAACCTCTCGACGTTCGCGTCGAAGGGGAAGGACGCGACGGTCAACGCCGACGTGGCGCGCATCCTGCGCGACATGCATGCGGCGAAGAAGCCGATCGGGGCGATCTGCATCGCGCCGGCGGTCGTCGCGAAGGCGCTCGGATTCGCGCACCCGAAGCTGACGATCGGCAACGACCAGGGCACGGCGGCGGCGATCGAGGCCTGCGGCGCGGTTCACGAGGACTGCGCCGTCGAGAACTTCGTCGTGGACCGCGAGAACCGGATCGTGTCCACGCCCGCCTACATGTACGGCGCGCGGTTGAAGGACATCGCGACGGGGATCGACAAGTGCATCGCCGAGGTGCTGGCGCTCGCTCGCGGGACGTAGTTTTTCTCGGAAGTGCCCTGATCCGTGGATGTGTCGGGCACTTTCGGGAAAAACCCTTCGCGCCGGGTACGTAGTCTGGGCAGTCCCGTGTCGGGACTCGAGGTCGATTCATGCCGGTCACCGAAGCAGCCGTCCGCTCGGCGTTGAAGGCCGTCATGGACCCCGACCTGGGCGTCGACATCGTGACGCTCGGCTTCGTCAAGGCCGTCGTGATCGACGGTGGCAACGTCACGATGAAGATCGAATTGACGACCCCCGCCTGCCCCGTGAAAGAGCAATTGAAGAAGCAGGCCGAGGACGTCGTCGCCCGGATTCCCGGCGTCCTGCGCGTGACGGCCGAGATGACGGCGCAAGTCAAGGGCAGCGGTCGGCTGCCGATGGCCGGCGATCTGGCTCCGCAGGTCAAGAACTTCATCGCGGTGGGGGCCGGCAAGGGCGGGGTCGGAAAGTCCACCGTCGCGGTCAATCTCGCGGCGGCGCTGCTCGAGACGGGTGCCGCCGTCGGGTTGATGGACGCCGACGTCTACGGCCCCTCGATCCCGAAGATGCTCGGCAACGAAAAGCGGCCGACCTCGCCTGACGGGAAGGCAATCCATCCCAACGAGGCGCACGGATTGAAGATGATGTCGATGGGGTTGATCCTCGACCCCGACAAGCCGGTCGTCTGGCGCGGGCCGATCGTTCACACCGCCATCCGTCAGTTCCTGGGCGACGTCGTCTGGGGTGCGCTCGACTACCTCGTGATCGATCTGCCTCCGGGCACGGGCGACGTCCCGCTGACGCTGGCACAGACGATTCCCGTGACCGGTGCGGTCGTCGTCTGCACGCCGCAGGACGTGGCGCTTCTCGACGTCCGCAAGGCCGTCGGCATGTTCCGTCAACTGAAGATTCCGATCCTCGGGCTCGTCGAGAACATGTCGTTCTATGCATGCCCGCATTGCGGCGAGCGAGACGACATTTTCGGCCACGGGGGCGCGCAGGCGTGGGCCGAAAAGGAGGGCATCCCGTTTCTCGGCGCCATCCCGCTCCATGCGCAGGTACGGGTCGGCGGGGACGCGGGGATGCCTGCGCTGGTTGACCCGGCGACGCCGCCCCAGGTCAAGCAGGCGTTCCGATTCGTGGCGGGCGAAATGGCGCGTCAGGTCAGCATCATCAACCTGAAGAAGCCCAAACCGGCGACGCTCGAGATCACCGGATAGCGGCCGGATGCTCAGGCGGCGGTCGGACGGGGAAGGGGTGTGGGGAGGGGGGGCGAGCGCCCCCTTGAAACCTCGCGAGGCGTGCTGCGGTACCCTCTCGCGAAGGAGTTCCCGCCATGCCGCTACCTGTCGCCGCGCACGTGATCGCCTGGGCCGTCCTCGGAACCGGGCTGGGTGTCGTCCTCGTCCGTCAGAACGACGTATTCGATCGCCTCTCGAAGGTGGATGCCGAAAAGTCGCCGTCGTCGTCCGATCCTGCCGCGGAATCGACGCCGGGATCGAGCGATCTCGGGGGCGCCAAGGAACTGACGGTCCTGTCGCGCCGACTCGCCGTCGCCGAGACCGAGAACAAGACGCTGCGAGCCGATCACGACAAACTCGTCGCCACGATCCTCGCGTCCGACGGTCCCGCGGGCGTCGCGGCGGAGGCCTCTTCGGCGAAGTTCATCGAAAAGCCCGGCTTCGAGGATTCGGTGCGTGCGGTGCTCGATCGCTACGCGCTCGAGACGAAGTTCCGCGACACGTTGAAGAAGGCCGCCGGGCCCCTGATCCCCAAGAAGCCCAAGTTCGAGCAGTTGGCGAAGGTGCTGTCGCTGACCGAAGCGCAGGGTCGGCGCATGGACGCCGACGTCCGCGCCATCCAGACCGAGCTGTTCCAGATCCTCCAGGTGCCTCGCGCCGACGGGTCGGTTCCCCTCGAGGAGATCGCGCAGGCCGACCAGTACCCCGAGGGCAGCACGAAGAAGACCGAGATCTTCCTGAAGCTCTTCAAGATGAAGATCCCCGACTCGGAAGAGACGTACATGGAGCACGCGATCACGCTCGTCCAGCGCGTCAAGGAGTCGACCAAGAACTACCTCGACGAGGGGCAGCGCAGCACGCTCGAGGGGATCGACCTCGACTGGTTCGGCATCCAGTTGCCGCAGTAGCGCTCGTCTCGCGCACCCGAGCCCCGTCCGTCGTCGTCGGTTGCCTCACCCTCCGGTAGGCTTCGGGCATGGCACGCGGCAAGAACGTTCTCGGCGGCACGCTCGAAACCTGCTCGACGGATCCGATGACGGGATTCCTGCGGACGGGCTGCTGCGAGACGAGCGGACAAGACTTCGGCGTCCACACCGTCTGCATCCGCGCGACCGAAGAGTTCCTGGCCTTCAGCCGCGAGGCGGGCAACGACCTCTCGACGCCGAACCCGGCGTACGGCTTCGAGGGGCTCTCGCCCGGCGACCGATGGTGTCTGTGCGCCCAGCGCTGGCAGGAAGCGTTCGAGGCAGGGATGGCGCCCCCGGTGGTCCTCGCCGCGACCCACATGCGCACGCTCGAGTACGTCGCGCTCGACGACCTCAAACTTCACGCCGAGGACGCCCCCACGCGGGGGTAAGACTCTCCAGCGACGGGGCGGCGCGCCCGCCCCCTCACTCCGCGCGCAGCGAAATCGACGCCGCGACGAGGCCAGCCGCGCCGCCGAGCAGGCAGAGGGGCAGGACGTACGTCGATCCGAACGCTTGAGGTGAGGAGCGGAGCTCGACCAGGACGGCGACGCCGATCGACGTCAGCGCCAGCGCGGTCCATCGGAGCGCCCAGCGGGCGAAAAAGCGCAGCAGGTGCCGCCCGAAGCTCACGATGGCGAATGGCGCCTCGACGAACGTGTCACGCCAACACATCGGACCGCCCTCGCGTTCACGCGGGTCAGAGCACGACGCCGTCGCCGCGACGGGGGATCTGCGTCGGAATGCCGAGGTCGTCCTTGATCGCCTTGGCGAACGTCTCGAGCGCGTCGGGCTCGCCGTGGCAGAGGAAGATCTTCCTGGGCTTGCCGCCCGCCGCGATCCAGTCGAGCATCTCGTGCTGTCCCGCGTGCGCCGAAAAGCCGCCGATCGTCGTGATCTTCGCGTTGACCGGCACTTCGCGCCCGCGGATGCGCACCACCTTCGCGCCGTCGACCAGCCGTCGCCCCGTCGTGCCCGGCGCCTGATAGCCGACGATCACGACCTGCGTCGTCGACCGAGGCAGGAAACTCGTCAGGTGCTTGACGACACGACCGTTCTGGCACATCCCGCTCGCCGAGATGATCAACGCGCACTTCGCCTCGCGCGAGATCTGATCACTTTCGCGCGGGTCGTTGACGATGCGCAGGCCCGGGAAATCGAACGGGTCGTCGCCCCGCTTCAGCATGCCCTTCGTGTCGTCGTCGAACGAATCGGGGTTCTTGCGATAGACGGTCGTCAGGCGCGTTGCGAGCGGGCTGTCCACGATCACTTCGAGATTCGGAATCGCGCCCGCGTTCTTGAGCGCGTTCAGGTAGTAGAGGATGTCCTGCGTGCGGCCGAGCGAGAACGCGGGCACGATGACGATCCCCCGGCACGCGTCGGCCTCGATCGCGATCCGGTTGAACTCCTCGATGCTGGCCTCGACCGACCGGTGGTCGCGGTCGCCGTAGGTGGACTCGACCTGGAGGTAGTCGAGCGGACCGAACGGCGTCGGGTCGGAGACGATCGGCCGTCCGGGTGAACCGACGTCGCCTGAGATCCCGAACGAGACGGTGCGGCCGGCCTCGGTCAACGTCGCGAGCACGTGCGCACTGCCCAGGATGTGCCCGGCGTCGGACAGCCGGACCGAGATCCCGCGCCCGACCGCGCGCGTCTCGCCGTACTTCATCGGCTGCATCATGTGGCCCAGCCGGATGATGTCCTGCTCGTCGAAGAGCGGGGGCGGACCGCCGTGGAACTTCGCCTCCTCTTCGCCGATCTTCGCCGAGTCCTTGAGCATCTGCGCCGCGATGTCGGCCGTCGCGCTCGTGCACAGCACCGGCCCGCGAAATCCCTCGGCCACGAGCCGCGGCGATCGCCCGATGTGGTCGATGTGCCCGTGCGTCAGGACGAGCGCGTCGATCGAGCGCGGGTCGAATCCGAAGCGGTCCCGGTTCAACTGCTCGAGCGCGTCGTCCCCCTGGAACTGTCCGCAATCGACGAGGATGCGCGTCCCGTCGGCTTCCAGCAGCGTGCACGAACCGGTGACCGTGCGCGCGGCCCCGTGGAATTGGACTCTCATGCACGGCACCGTACTCGGAAATGGCCGCGCACGGGACCCGCGGCCGGTCCAGAATGACGGCGTGCGCCTCGCCACCCTGCCCCGCCTCGCCTGCCCCGCCTGTCTCGGATCGGGGGCATTGGGTCGCGACGTCGGATTCGACCTCGATCCCATGCGTGTCGAGGCCGATGCAGCGGGGACCGATCGAGAACTCTCCGAGGGGTACCTCGTCTGCCGGGGCTGCCGCACGGCCTATCCCGTGCTCGCGGGCACTGCGATCCTGCCGTTGGACGTCAAGGCCCACTTGGCGACGCACGGCAACGTCTACCGGCGGCTCTCGATTCCCGATCCCCGCCTCGCGCGCTTCCTGCTCGCCAACGCCCGCGGGGGTGCCGACGTCGTGCCCTTCGACGAAGTGGTCGCGAGGTACTCCGATCTGCTCCCCTTCGATGCGGCGCGAACGGCGAAGCCGATGTCCTCGCGTGACGCGGCGCTCGACGACGCGCTCGCGGATGCGCTCGCGGCGGCGATCCGGGCGGGCGGCGGTGTCGGCCCCGCGCTCGAAGTCGGCTGTGGAGTCGGGCGCGGGACGTTCGTTCTCGCGGCTCGCACCGGCGACGCGATCGGCACGGATCGCAGCGTCGCGCGGGTGCGCCGCGCCCGCAACGTCCAAACGACCGACGAGTTCCGTCTCCCCGTCGTGGACGTCAAGACGTCGGAGACGCCGATCGACCTGACTCGCCTCGCTCGTCGCGACGTGGACTTCCTGGTGGCCGATCCCGAGGCGCTGCCGTTCGCCGACGCCACGTTCGAGACGGTCGTCGTGCGCGACGGCGACGGCGAGGGTGCGTTCGCGGATCCGGCGCGCGTGATGGCGGAGGTGCGGCGCGTCGCGACGGCGAGGGGACTGGTGTTGGTGGAGGGGAAGGGCGCGCGGGAGGGGGATGCCGTCGCCTACACCCGAATCGATCGGGTGGAACCCGATCGAGTGGATCCCGATCGAACGGATGCCGCTCGCGCCGTTTCCGCGCGATCGGCGGACGGGACCCGCGTCCGACCGCTCGGGGGATCGGCGGCGCGATCGTGAGCGCAAGAGTCGGCGAAGCTCCGCCTTCAGGTGCGCGTCGGCCTGACGGCCGGATTCCGAAATCGGAGTTCCGTCCGCTGCTCCACGCGGGGACGGCACTCGTCGCGTTGGGGCTCGGGATCATGCCGCGCTGGATGAATCTCGTTGGCGCGGGCCTCGGATTGCTCGCCGGTTGGGTGGTGATCCCGATGACGTCGCTCGAGGCGCGGCTTCGGCGACCGGGAGAACCGTTCCTCGGCGGATTGCGGACGTATCCGGTCGCCGTGTTCCTGCTCGTGTGGCTCCTTCCGGCCACGCTGGCCGCGACGGCTTGGTCGGTGTTCGCGGCCGGAGACGCGGCGGCGAGCATCGTCGGGCGGCATGTGGCCGCGCCGAAGCTGTTCGGCCACCGCAAGGCCACGTGGTCGGGCACGCCGGCGTTCGTCGGGGTGGGGGCCCTCGCCGGCATCGGCGTCGGGGCGTTCGTCGAGGCGACGGGGGGCGGGCCGGGCGTGCGCTGGCCGATCGTGATCGCGGCGGCTCTCTCGGCGGCACTCGTCGATCTGGTGCGGATTGCGCCCGACGACAACGTGCCCAATGCAACGGCGGCGGGGCTGGTCGTCGCGTGGGGAGCGGGACTGCTCGGGTAGGGCGAGCGCTCGTCCCGCGGGAGAAATCCGCGTGATTTGCGTGACCACCCGCGATCTCGCGCGTGGATATGGGTGAGCCGGCGATCGGCTCCAGACCGCCGCACGTTTCGAAGGAACCGAGATCATGAAGACGAATGCAATCCAACCGGGGTCGACGGCCGCCCCAACGACCGGCATCGCGCGCGGCCGGGTGCGCGGCCGAACGCTCCTCGCATGCGGGACGTTCGCGGTGTTCGGAGGAATCGCGCTCGCGACCCCCGACGAGAAGTACCCCGATTGGGGAGATGGCGAGATCGAGGCGAAGGTCGGTGAATTGCGGGACAAGGTCAAGCGGGAGGCGTCCAACCTTTGTACGGGCAAGGCCGTGATCACGGGATCGCAGTCGACGCGCGATCCGCTGACGAGCACCCCGGTTCTTCCCGGATGGGTGGCGCTGGGCGGCGATCGATCCGATGGCGCCGGGCAGTACGAGTCGCACATCGGCGCAGACACCGACACCGTGGGAACGGACAGCTACCTCTACGTCAAACTGGTCGGTAGCCGGGCGAACGTGTTCTTGAAGGCGATCCTCGAAGCCGAGGATGGCGCGCACGCCGAGTGGGCGGTCCACTACATGGGCCAGGAGACGCTCGACTACGAGAACGGTCCGTACCGCAGGGCCGAGAAACTCACCGTCACGAATCCCTGGGCGATCGGATGGACGAGGCGCATCGTCGATTTCGATGCGATGGCCGGCGAGTACGACGAGACGAAGGCCATCGATCAGAGCTTCGCCGTTCGCTGCGAGCTGATCGACGGGAGCAGCGTCGGCGACGGTGGGACGTTTTCCCGGGTCGTTCCCTTGACGCAGGGAGCGACGACGTCGGCGGGCTTGAAGTTGAAGGCGGGCGGAAAGGTCGGTACCGCGCCGGGCGCCGACTATGGCGGCGAACTCGGATTCGAGACGTCGTCTTCGACGACGTACGACACGAAGTTCCATTCGTTGACCGACGAGTCGGGCGAACTCGAAGGCACCGCGATCGTCACAGGAGACGTCCCGTGCCCATTCGAGAAGGCGTGGACGGCGACAACGTACCTGGACGGTCAGTTCTCGATTCTCGATCACGAATTCTTCGACGGCGACAAGGGATCGCGTCAGGAACTCCTGGTGACCGTCATCAACTTCATCGCGAGCATTCGCGTCGATGCGTGTCATGCCTGCGGGACCAGCGGGTCACCGATTCCGGTCGATCCGCCCCCGCCGCCCCGCACGCCGTCCGATCCGACGCCCCCGACGACGCCGGGCACTCCCGTGCCGCCGACGACGCCGACGACGACTTCGGGCGAGTCGCAACCCGGCACGCCGTCGGCTGCGACCCCGGGACGGGCGCTCACGCCATCGGACGGGTACGAGCCGGGCTGGGGTGGCGTTCCGCCGGCGAAGCCGGGTGCCGATCCGGCCGTCGGCACCGGGTCGTCGTCCCAGAATTGACGTCTCTGTTCGATCTCGCGGGCGCCGCTACGGTGGCGCCCGCGCACAAGGAGCACTCCGATGTCCGACAAGTCCCGATTCGTCGCAGTGGCCGTCGTCGCGGTCCTCGCCGTCGCCGCCATGGTCTGGTTCCGCGCCGCGTCCGGGCGCACGAGCGTCGGCGCGTCGGGGAGTTCGTCCTCAGCAACGACCAGCGATGGAGGTGATCAACTTCATGCGCCGGGTCGCTCATCCGAGCCGGGCGTCGAGGTCGTCGAGAAGCGGTTGCGACTCGACGCCCGACTCGAAGTCGAGGTTGTCGACAAGAAATCGAAGCGGCCGATGGCGGGTGTAGAGGTGCGCGCCTCGATCGACGTCCGCACCGAGATCCAGGCGCGACACAGCTTCGAGTTCTCCCGCACCGCGACGACGGGCGATGACGGCGTCGCCGTCTTCGACGAGTTCCCCCGCCGCACGACCGTCACCGCCCGCGTGCGGGCGGAGGGATTCCGACCCGAGTACGCCTACGTGATGCTCCGCGCCGACGAGAGTCGCAAGCGGATCCACTTCGGGATGGTTCCCGGGCTCTCTCCCGAGCAGTCGTCGGTTCGGCTGACGTGGCCCGCCGGAGTCGCGCTCCCAGGTGCCAGCGTTCACTTCCACGATCGAACGAGTGGAAACATCGGCGACATCTCCCCGGACGTGCCGCTTTTGCTCGATGCCGAGCCAGATGGGGCGCCCGAGCACGAGGTCGATCTCCAGTTGACCCTGCCCGGATACGCCGGCGCGTCGATCCGCCGGCGGTTGCGCCGCGGGACGTCCTTCGAACTGTCGCCGCCGAGGTCCGACCCCGTCGCACAGGAGATCGCGGTGCTCGATGAGAACGGCCGGGGCGTCGAGGCGCTCAACGTGAGCGTCTGGCCGACGACCGCGATCAGCCAGCCCCCGACGAAACTCTCCGGGACGACCGACGACCGAGGCGTCGTCACGCTCAGGGGGTACCCCGGAACGACGTGGAAACTCGGAGTCGATGAAGCCAGAGCGCAGCAGCCCGACATCCCCGAACGCCATCCGATCGACGTCGGCGGCACGCGCGCGACGATCGTCGTCGGGCGTCGCCTGACGCATCGACTCGTCTTTGACGGGAAGGGGCTCGGCGAGCGGGGTCGGTGCGAACTCGTCTGGCGCTCCTACGAACCGACGCCGGGCTCGGCGCTCGAACGACTGCTTCGGGACGATCCCGTGCGCTATGGCGACCGGATCGAGCGATACGTCCAACGTCTTCCCCGCGCCGTCGAGTGGAGTCGGCTTGCGTCCGGCGGGCTCGCCGCGGAACTCGCGCTGCTGCCCGGGCACTACGTGCTGCTCGCTTCGACCGACGAACTCTACGGTCGGGAAACGACGCTCGAGATCACCCGACCCGGCGCTGAGACGCTGATGGCGCTCGAGCGGGCGACGCGCATCCGGGTCCGCATCGAGGGATCGTTCGACCGGTCCAGCGGCCCCCTGCCGTACCGAACGATGATCATTGCGCACCGGGCCCAATGGGACGAACGCGCGGAGATCTCTCGCGTCATCGGCACGGAGTGGGCCGCGAGGGCGAAGGCGGGTCCACGCGCCCGCGGTTCCGACCTCGACGAGTCGCACAGTGCCCACATGGAGGCGATTTCACGGCAAATGGCTCGGCGCGAGGCGCCGCTGATCGGTCGCGACCTCGGCTACGTCGATCGAGACGGCGTCTGTGAGATCGAGACCCAGGGTCCGCCGGAGGGCGTCACCGTCCTGTTTCCGGATCTTCAAGTCGCCCACGTTCCGGTCGAGGGCGACGGCGCGACGTTTCGGGGACGGGTCGAACCGTCGAGCTTCCGACGGGTCACGATCCGGGTGCGTCGAGAGAACGGCGAGGCCTTCGCCGACTATCCGATCGGGCCCGCGCCGCTCGCGCATTTGAGAGCGGGCATTCGCGAATTCGGATCGCGACGGTCGACCGATCGCGACGGCGTCCTTCGCATCGGCATCCTGCCCGATGAATCGATCGGGCTTCATCCGCGACACGACGAGTGGACGGTCTCGGCGGGCGCCGGGACCTCCGTCGAACGGCTGAACATCGGTCTGTACCCGTCGTTCGTCATCACGACCCGCGCCGATGCACCCGAGCCCTCGATCGACATCGTCGCGGCGCCGGGCCAACCGAAGTGATTCGGCCGCGACGCCGTCGAACCGGATGCTCAGTCTCCGCGCCCCCAGAGTACGAACGGCGCCCATGCCGACGGGTGGGCGGCGGCTCCGCCAGCACGAAGAGCCGAGAGTTTCGCTGCTCGGAGCGCGGCGGCGGTCGCGAGCCCTTTGCCGAACGCCTCGTCGTAGAACCGTTTCATGAACGGAGCGGTCGCGCGATCGGAAACCACCCACTGCGAGACGATCGCCCTCGGCACGCCGGCGAGGAACAGCGCGCGCGGAATCCCGAGCACGCCCTCGCCGCGTGAGACCGTGCCGCGAGCCGATTCGCACGCCGCGACGACGACGAGGTCGGCGCTCCACCGAGAGCGCGCGATCCGGTCCACATCGAGGAGTTCGCCGCCCGCGAGCACGAGCCCGGTTCCGCGAGGCCTCGTCGGATCGACGATCGCGTGACACGCGAAGTGGATCGCGCGGAACGCGGCCTTGGGTGCATCGAGGGCCGTGGTCACGGCGGACAGCGTGGCCGCCGAGCCGAGCAGGAGCGATCGCGCCTCGACCGGGGCGTACAGCGCGACGGCTTTCGCCTCTTCCTCGCCACCGGGCAATGCGGCGAGGCCGGTCCCGCGTCGGGACCCGGGCTCGGCGCCCGCGACGGCGCCGGTGGTCGCCGGATTGCCGATCGCCAGGATGGCGGCCGAAGCGGTCATCCGTTCGAGCCGGAGTGCGTTCCAGACGCTCGCCGAAGGAACGTAGGTGACGTCGAACCATTCGATCAGTCGCCGGACGGCGTCGCCCTCGCGCAGCGGCAGCGCCTCGAACGGCACGAACGCGAGCAGGTCGTCGGGACTGATGACCAGATGCGTGACTCCTTCGATGCGCGCCCGCAGCGGTGCGACGACGCGATCGGCGAGCAGGAGGCCGAGTTTCTCGTCGTCGCCGCCGGGGGCCGAGGCAACGCGCAGCCACGCGTCCGCCGCCCGCTTCAACTCGTCGATCGGTCCGAGGTCGACGAGGTCGACGCCGGTCGCGCGAACCACGACCGCCGCGCCGGCCTCGAGTCCCAGGTGGTAGAGCACGACGGCCGTGTCGGGCGCGAGGCTCGCTTTCAGCGCCTCGAGATCGGGCGGCGGCGGCGACACGAACGAGGACGCCCGGTGCGCCGCTCGCTGAACGCGCGTGACGACGTCGTCGCGATGGGCCCATGCGCGCTCGAGCGCTCCGGCGGCGGCGCGCGCGTCGGGGTCGTCGGGCGAGCGGCCCAACGACGATTCGAAATGCTGTCGGGCGAGCGCGAGCGTGCGCCGGGATTCGACGTCGGCCTTCGCGACGTCGGGCGGCAGTGCGGCCGCGAGCAGCGTCGAGGGATTGGCGAGGCCCTGTGCCAGCGACAGGGCGCGCCCGGCCTCGGCGAACTCGAACGCCGCGATCGCGGCGAGCGGCGCACGGGCGGGAAACTTGCGCAGGAGTTCGAGCGACGTGAAGACCCCGAGATCGCACGTGACGCGCGCGTCGGCGCGTGCGCCCGCGCCGTCGGCTTCGACGAGGCCCTCGGCGAGCGAGCGCTGGAGCGAGAGCGTCTTTCTCGCGGCGTCGAGCGACTCGACGAACGAGCCCGAGCGTTCGAGCAGGCGCGCGAGGATCCGGTTCGCCGAGGCCGCGGGCCTCGATCGATCATTGAGCGCGTCGAAGGCGGCGACCGCCCCGCGTTGGATCTCGAGCGCGGCAGGCAGATCGCCTCGCGAATAGACGACCAGGCCGTGGCCGCTGCGCGCCGTCGCTTCGAGCCGGCGATCGCCCGCCGCGATCGCCTCGTCGCGCGCCTCGACGGCGGCGGCTTCGGCCTCCGCATGGCGCTTCAACCGCCACAGCGTGCTCGATTCGTTGAGACGTGCCGCCGCGGCGCCGCGCGCGTTGCCGGCGGCGATCCACGCCGCGCGCAGGGCCGTCTGCTCTTCGAGGGCCTCGTCGAGTCGACCCAGCTCGGAGAGCACGTTGGCCCGGTCCGCGCGGGCGACCCGAATCAAATGGGTCCGGTTCGACTCGATCGCGGCCACGAGGCCCGCGTCGGCGTGGGTCAACGCTTCGGCCAGGCGACGCAGCGTCAGGAGGAGGGTCGAGTACTCGGAGTGGGCGAGCGCGCGGCCGATCGCGGCATTCGTTCCGGTGCCCGTCGCGAGCGAGACGGCCCTTTCGAGCGCCGCGAAGGCGTCCGCCGAGCGCCCTTCCTCGCGGAGCGCGCGAGACAATTCGGCCAGCGCGTGGGAGGCGGTCTCTCGATCTCCGAGCGCAACGAACGTCTCCACCGCGCGTTCGAGCAGCACGGCTGCCTCGGACTTGTGCCCCGTCGCGCGTTCGATCACGGCGCGCGCCCACAGGGCGTGGGCCTTCGCGTCCGGGTCGAGAGCATCGGCCGAGCGTTCGGCGAGGGCGAGCGCGGCCGTCGCGTCCTCGATTCGACCGAGTTTGCCGAGACTCCGCGCGAGGGTCACTCGAATGCCCGCGGCAGAGCCCGTGTCTCCCGCAGCCTCGTAACTGTCCGCCGCGAGCCCTCGATCGACCGCCGCCACGGTGTCGTCCATGCGCTCCGACGCGAGCATCGCCGATTCGGTGTACGCCCGGCCGGCGAGTTCCCGCCATCCGATCGCGAGCGCGCCGACCGCGACTTCGCGCCACGTCGTCTCGTCGAGCGGCGAGCGGCCGAGCGACGTCAGGGACATGGCCTCGAGGCCGCGGATGCGAAGCACCCAGTAGTCGGATCGATCGGTCAACTCGGTGCGCGCCGCGTCGATGACGGCGAGCACGTCGGCCGCACGCCCCGATTTGCCCGTCGCGCGCACGGTGTCGCGCAAGCGGCTTCGGCTCAATTCGGCCGTGCGCTCGGCGTCGGTCGCACGTCGCCAACGATCCCGGAGCCGCGCGAGCCCCGGTCCGCACGGCCCGTTCGCCGCGGCGGCCGAGAAGGCGTCGATCGCGGCCATGGCGGCGTCCGACTCGGGTCCCGTCGCCTCCAACGTCGCGCGGCGCAGTTCGCCGATCACGAGGAACGGATCGGGGACCCTCGCCGTAGCGGCCCTTGCGATGGCGACGGCGTCTCCCCTGGCCGTCGCGGCGATCACGTCCCGCGCGATCGCGTCGAGATCGATCGGCGCGCCCCCGAATGCGTTCGCGCTCCCGGCGACGAGTGCAACCGTGAGCGCGAGCACCCGTCCGATGCGGCGGGTCATCGGCTCTCGGGCCAGCCGAGTCGGCGACGCAGGTAGTCGTCGAAATCGCGTGCGTCGGCGTCCTTCGCATGTCTTGCGAGGTAGGCCCCGACGGCGTCGACGGCCTGTGTCAGGAACCCGCGACGGGCCGCCAGGTGCGCAAATGCAAGGTCACCGAAGTCGTCGCCTTGCGCGCGAAGCAGCGCCGACTTCGCTTTCGAGAGCGAGTCCGCCGCGGCCGCGCTCGCGACGTCGAACGGCCGGCTCGCGGTCGTGCGCCCGAACGGCCCCGTCGCGTTCACTTCGATCACGTAGGCGCGCCCCTGCTCGAGATGAGGGAGACTCTCGGTCGGGATGCTCGAACGCTCCGTCGTCGTTCGCCAAACGACGACGCCTTCGGAGTCGGCCACGACGACGTCGAACGACTTCGCGCCGTTCGCCGACGCCCATCGCAACGCCGGACGCGCGGAGACCACGTGTCCGACGGGTTCCAGAATGGAAAGCCCGGAGCGCGTCGTATCGCCGACCGTTTCCCGGCGTTCGGCTCTACCGACGGGGCGGAAGTCGCGGAAGAGTTCGGGCTCCGCGCGCAAGAGGTCATCGGCCGCGGCGACGAGGCGCGCGTCGGAGCCGAGGGCCGTCGGGGTCGTCGACTTCGATGCGAGGAAACTGGCGCCCAGCGCCAGGAGCGCGGCCGCCGCTGCCGCGAACGGCACCCACGTCGATCGACGCGCCCGAGCAGCGGCGAGCGAAGGGAGCGCGTCCGACTCCGGTCCCGCGCGCCCGTCCGAATCCGACGAGCGCGAGTCGGACCGGGGCTCGGCACTCGTGGCCCCCCGCCGTGACTCGAGGACTTCCTCGCGCAGCGCGAGCGCAACGCCGCGGGCTACGTCGTCGGCCGCGAGAAGGGCCTCGACGAGCGCCGCCCGTTCGGGGTCGAGCCGCCCCTCGGCCCAGGCCGCGAGCAGCGTGTCGCTGACCGGTACGGGCCGATCGAGGGCGCCTGCCGAGCGAAGAATTGCGCTGGCCGTCTCGTCGTTCGAAGAAACCGTCATGAGTGCCTCACTCGGCCAGGGACCGACGTCCCGGGACCACCATCGGGGGGGCTGCGCCCCGCCGACCCAACACCCTTCGGATGCTCCACGGGTCCGAAACTTGCCAGGCGACGTCCGATCTCGGTCGCGAGCGAGCGGAGGAGGGCCGGGTCTGCATCGGTGTCCCGAGGAAATCCACGCGCCTCGAGCGCTTCGACGAGTTTCGCGACGCCGGCCGCGACGATGCGGCTCGCGCGAGCCTCCCCGACCCCCAGGAGTTCGCCCGCCCTTCGCTGGGTGTGCCCGTCCCGGTGCTTGACGACCAAGGCCAGGCGCTCCTGGGCCGAGAGTGCCGCCCACGCGTCCGCGAACGCCTCGGCGAACCGGGTCGTGGCTTCGACCTGGTGGAGGGCGTCGTCGGGCGGGGGCTGAGTCGCGATTCCCACGCGGGGAGTTGCTTGCTCGGCCGAGCCCGTGTCCTCGATGGCGTCGAGCGACTGCGGCTTCCTGCTGCGCGCCGCGCCGGCGATGCGGCGCAGGACGACGATCGCGAGCCAGCCGAAAAGGCTCCCCGAACCGTCGTACGTCCCGAGGACCGACCGTGCGCCGCCGCGGGTGGGGGGCGCGAACAGGTCTCCGATGACGTCGGATACGACGGCGTCGCCGTCGGCGCCCGAGATCCCGCGGCGCACCGCATAGCCGATCAGTCGATCCCGGTACAGCTGGTCAAACGCCGCCCACGCGCCCGCGTCACCCGCTTCGCATGCGCACGCGAGCACGAGATCTTCGAGCGCGGCGCTCGCCACGTACGTCGAGACGCGCTCCGCCGTCGGCTCGAGCGCCAGTCCGCCGAAGTGTCTGGCGGCGAGTCGCGCGACGTCGGCTTCGAACGAGGCCAGCGTGCGTCCGAAGGCCAATCCCTTTCCACGCGCCGCGTCGAGCGCCGCCGAGAGGTGGGCGACATCCCCCGCGGAAAGGGCGGCGGCGATCGGAGGGGAGGCGGCGGGGCGCGACATGATTGCCGGGGAGAGGAACGTCGCACCTCTCGCCCAACGACGGGCATGGTATCCGCGGGCTCCCCATGAATCGCGCTCGCTGGGCCGTGGCGAACGTGCGATCACGGCCTGCGCGAGCCGATCCATGTCGGGGGGGACGCCACGACCGCCGTGATCCAACGAAGCCTCCCATCGAGCGTACGATCGGGGCCGGTGCCGGGATGCGGCCCCATCGGAGCCACGTGATGAAGAGCCTCGCGATCGCCACGCTTTCCCTCGGAGCCCTGCTCGCGTGCGGATGTGCAGCCGGCCCCGGTCACACGCGGGCGGCCGGCACGTTGGGCGGGACGGCGGCCGGAGCCCTCATCGGCGGGGCGGCCGGTGGCTGCCAGGGTGCCTTTGCCGGCGCGGCGCTCGGACTCGTGGCGGGCACGATCGCCGGAGATGGCATCGCGCAGGACCAGGAGGCCCGGTGCTACGGCCCCCGTCCCCCGCCGCCCCCTCCCCAAGGTGTCGTCTACGCCGCTCCGCCGCCCGGAGTCGTCTATGCGGCCCCGCCGCCGTACGTGGTCTACGAACCGGGTCCGTACTACTACGGGTACCGCGGCTACTACGGCCCGCGCTACCGTGGGTACGGCTACCGCGGCGGGTGTTACCGGTAGGCGGACGGGACCGACGTCCGACGCCGGTCGTTCCCCGCTCGTCAGCGGGCCCTGGCTCTCAGCTCGACGTCGCGATCGTCGCGAACGCCTGGCGGTACTTCTCGGGTATCGGCACGGGCTCGAAGCGATTCATGTCGCAACAGACCGTCGTCGTGGATGCGCGGAACGCGAGCACGCCGTCGGACGCTCGCCGTCCCTCGAAGCGGAACGTGACGCTGGTACGCCCCACCTTCTCGACGGCGACGCGCATGCGAAGCGTTTCGCCGTAGCCGACCTTTTCATGGAAATCGGTTTCGATGTGGACGGCGGGGAATCCGAGCCTCTCCTTGGCGAACACGTCGGCGTAAGAGACGCCCGCGACGGTTTCGAACATCCGCTCCATGGCCTCATGACAGAAGTGGAAGAACCACGGGTAGTAGACGATCCGGGCCTGGTCCACGTGCCCGAAACGGACGGGGATGTCGCATTCGAACGGCATTCTCGGAGTGTACGCCCGCGCCGGGTCGCGCCGCGGTCCGGCGTGTAGTCTCCGCCGCCGTCCGCGACACCTCTGGAGCCCGCATGGAAGTCCGCACCATTCTCGTCGTCGGCGCCGGCACGATGGGCCACGGCATCGCCCAGGTAGCGGCCCAATCCGGATACTCGGTCCATCTCTACGACGTGGACGCGAAGTCGATCGCGGCCGGACTCGCGCGCGTCAAGTCCAACCTCGAGAAGGGCGTCGAGCGCGGGAAGGTGACCCCTGCGGAGCGTGACGCAGCCCTCGGGCGCCTCGCGGGCGCGCACGATCTGAAATTGGCGGCGGCGCTCGCCGATCTCGTCGTCGAGGCGGCGCCGGAGCGGATGGACTTGAAGCGCAGGATCTTCGCCGACGTGACGGCGACGGCGCCCAAGCACGCGATTCTCGCGTCCAACACCTCGTCGCTTTCGATCGCCGAGATTGCCGAAGCGTCCGGGCGCGCGACGCGCGTCGTCGGCATGCATTTCTTCAATCCCGTCCACTTGAAGCCGTTGCTCGAGATCGTGCGGACCGACGAGACCGCTCCGGAGGTTCTCGACGCGGCGATCGCCGTCGGGCGCAAGCTGGGCAAGGACGTGATCGTCGTGCGCGACTCGCCGGGCTTCGCGACCAGTCGGCTCGGCATCGCGTTGGGGCTCGAAGCGATGCGCATGGTCGAGGAGGGCGTCGCTTCGGCAGCCGACATCGACACGGCGATGGAGAAGGGCTACGCCCACGCGATGGGGCCGCTCCGCACGACCGATCTCGTCGGCCTCGACGTGCGCCTCGGCATCGCCACCTACCTCGACCAGTGTTTCCCCGGTGGCCGGTTCACGCCGCCCGCGCTCCTCAAGCGGATGGTCGCGGAGGGGAAGCTCGGCCAGAAATCGGGCAAGGGCTTCTACGACTGGCCCGCGAAGGCGTAGCGACCGTGAGCGGGCCCGTCACCGACGTTCATGTCCATGTCCAACCCTGGGAGATGATCCGTCCGCCGGTGCTCGCGGCCATGCGCAAGGGGCGCGACGATCTGGCCGAGATCGAGCGCTGCTTTGCCGACCCGATCGCGCTGCTCGCCCATATGGACCGCCAAGGCGTCGGGCGGATGGTGCTGATCAACTACGAGTCGCCCGACATCATGGGATTCACGTCGGAGACCAACGACTGGGTGCTTCGCTATACGGCGGCCCACCGAGAACGGTTGCTGCCCTGCGTCGGCATCAATCCGCGTTTCGAGTCCGACGTCAGGGGGCGCGCCGAGCGGCTGGCGGACGGCGGCGCACGGCTGTTCAAGATTCACGGGCCACACATGCTCGTGTCGCCCAATGCGTATCTCGATCGATATCCGGCGCTCGCCGACCTCTACGCGGTCGCGAGCGCGCGGCGAATTCCCGTGATGTTCCACACCGGCACCAGCATCTTCCGGGGCGCGCGCACGAAACATGGCGACCCGTTGCAACTCGAAGACGTCGGCATCGACTTCCCCGAACTCGACGTGATCATCGCGCACGGGGGGCGCCCGTTCTGGACCGAGCAGGCGTTCTTCCTGCTGCGCCGGTTCCCGCGGTTTCATCTCGATCTGTCGGGGATTCCCCCGAACCGGATGCTCGAGTGGTTCCCGCGGATCGACGAGATCCAGGACCGCGTATTCTTCGGAACGGACTGGCCGAGCCCCGGCATCCCGTCGATCGCGAAGAACCTGGCGGCCGTTCGCGCGCTGCCACTGGCGTCCGAGGTGATCGAGAAGTTCCTCTCGTCGAACGCGCTGCGGGTCTTCCCTCCGACTCGGTGAGGTCGTGCCTCGGTCGGACCTCCATCCGGGGGCGGAGGATCCCGGGGGCCCGCGCCCCGTTCGTCGAGTCATCGAGACGCTTTGACGGACGCGGGGCCCGTGGCACATTCGACGACTTGGACGACCACCCGGCTACCGATGAACCGCCCGTTTCGCGTGGCGCGTGCACCGTGACGACGCGTTGTCCCTGGTGCGGGCACCCGTCGCGTCCCGTCGCGGTACACGGACACGTCCAGTGCAGCCATTGCGGCTTGAACGTCGAGCCCTGCTGCGGCGGCGAGACGGCGGCGGGCTGATCCGGGGGGGCGATCTCCCGGCGCCCGAATGTCCGAGGCTCGGCGACCGGGTACCGTAGCCCCTTCGTTTCCCGGGAGGCTCTCATGTCGTCGACGTTCCCCCGCCGCTGGTTGCTCGCCCTCGCCGTCCTTGCGGTACCCCTCGCGTTCTCGCCCTCGATCGTCCGCGCGGAGGACGAACTCTCCGATCCGATGACCGGCGACCCCGAGGCGCTCGGCGCCAAGGTGAACGGCCACGTGATGGCGCTCGCGAAGGAGGGACTACCGGAGGGATGGACGCTGCTCGAGGGCGAGGCTGTCGGCCCCGACGCGAAAGTGCTCGCCGACGCCGTGACCGCGATCGCGAAAGACAAGGGCGTGTCGACGGCCGACGAGTTCGAGGTCGTGATGGTCAGCGTGAGCTGCCCCGACGCGGTCAAGGTCCACTACGCCTACGTCGACCTCGGTGCGCCGTCGCAGACGTTCATGGACGCGTTGAAGGCGGAAGGAACGACGAAGGGCTGGTCCGTGCGGGTCATGGGCACCGAAAAGCACGTGCTGGTGACCGCGGCGCCCGAGGCGCTTCGCGCGAAGGCGGAGGGCGTCGCCTCGACGTTCGCCGGTCGCATGCTGACGCTTCGGGCGGTGAAGTCACTCGACGCGAACGCACGCCGAGCGATCGGGCTCTCGCGCATCGCGCTCCAACTCGACGCGAAGAGCGCAGGGGCGAACTTCGTCGTCGGATACGGTGCGATGCAGATCGCGTTGTCCAAGCGCCCCGCCGGCGATCTCGATCCGGCGATCACCCATCTGATGGCGGCGCTCGTCAAGTCGTCGACGAACGCGCTTTCGAAGCGCGATGCGGTG